>JBGQDD010000160.1:0-7378 GCA_041495665.1 Candidatus Acidiferrum sp. | reverse complement strand
TGCTGGATAAGGCCATCAAGGACTTGGGTATCAATAAGGATAAGCCGAATCCGGTGACGTCGTAGTCGGAATCGAATAACTGATTCGTTGGACGACTTCTCGTGACAAACGGCACATCAACGAGCGACCCCGGCTTGCTTCCGGCGTGGGCTCGCCGCTTCGGCTGGCTCTTTCTCATCGGTCAAACAATATTTATAAGCCGGATCGTATATGAATCAACCGTGCTGACCTGCGTCGATGGTCCGCAAATGGTCGGCTTTGCCATGATTCATGGAGGACACAACTTCTTTCTCCTGGGGCTGCCCTTCCTTCCTTTCGGTGGATTGTTCTCAGTCGGAATGTTGATCTATGGCGCTGTGAAAAAGTTTCGATTCAGCACACGCGAGTGGATGCTCTTGGCCGCACTCTTGGTGAGTCTTTCGCTGCTATTTGTGCCGTACCGCGCGTGGGAGCATTTCGATATGAATGTTTGTAGCTCTGGTGCGCTCGGGGATGCATTCCTGCTCGATGCGGCGCGCACCGGTGATCTCGAGCTTGTTACAAGACTGGTTGCAGAAGGACATAGTGTTAATCGCGATTCGGGATCGGACGACACCCCGCTCTCTAGTGCAGTGGAGGGAAGAAAGCTAGAAGTAGTCGCTTTTCTTTTGTCCAAGGGCGCAAATGTCAACGCGCGCAACAGTCTTAGTGGCGAGACTCCTTTGATGAAGGCGGCGTACTCCGGGGATACCGAAATGCTTAAACTTCTGCTTGCTCAAGGGGCTGATCCTTGTACGACATATACATATAGAGATCAGGAAAACGCCCAACGGATTGCTGAGAAGAAGCACAATCGGGCTGCTGCTGAGTATTTACGCGAGCATTCTCACTGCTCACTGCCTCCGCCTCTACCTGAGAGTTGTGCTAACGAGAGTGCCGCGACCTGTGTGGAAGTTCACTAGCGTGCGCCAGTTGCTCCTGCAGCCTCGAGAATCTCTGCGGGCTTAATGCGTCCTGTCGCCAGTTGCGCGATGAGCTGGCTATTGGCGGCGAGAAAATCGTAATTTCCCAGTTCTTTTGGCAAGGCCCAAGCGATCTTTTCAAACATGCGCGGCACCACTTCTGATTCTGCGATTGCTGCGGCAAAGAAGCGGATTTCCAGCTCCTCGTGCGTTTCCGCATATTGATGACGCACGCGGCCAAGCTCAACACTTTTCACCAGCGTCACGCCGAGTTCTTCCTGCAGTTCCCGCGCGAGTGCAACCTCCGGCGATTCGCCGTCCCGGACCTTTCCACCCGGAAATTCCCACTTCAGTGGCGAAGTGTCGTTCTTTCGCCGCTGGCCGATCAACAATCGCCGGTCGCTACGCTCAATCACTGCCGCGACGACGATTCTCATGTCCGTCCTCGCATTCTATTCACGGAATGAAAAAGTTTGAAGAGTGCACGCGCACCCTCGATTAGTGGGGGCCCTGGCGTGTTCAGCAATTCATCGCTGATCACGTAAACGTTTCTGTCTCGAATCGCCGGCACATCTTTCCACGCGTTGACTTTATACGCTTGCTTGGGGTCGGCTTTCGATCCCGTCGCCGCCCAGGCGAGCACAATCACTTCTGGCCTAGCCGCCGCTACCTGCGCTTCGGTGATCTTCTCGCCGGCGGGAACCACCATGTCGGCTCCACAGATGTGCGTCAACTCCGCCACCCAAGGCGGAGAACTGATGCGCGGATTCGGCCACACCTCGCAATAGACGCGCGCACGGTGTTTCCATCGCCGGGCTTTTTTCTCGAGTTCCGAAAATGTGCGACGCATCTTTTTCACCACGCCCTCGGCGGCGGCCGCCCGATGCGTAATCCCGCCCAAAAGGCGAATGTCCGCTTCGATGTCAGCGAGGGTCCGTGGGTTCATGGCCAGAAAATTGAGCCGCTGCTCGAGGAGTTTCGCTACCGTCTCTTGCTTGTACGGCACGGAGCCGATCACCAACGTTGGTTTCAACCGCAGAAGCTCATCCACTGATTGTATGTGCCAGCAATCGCCCAGCTTCGGCAGTTTGCCGACCGGCGCGACATCAGCGCACCATTTCGTCACTCCGACGAGTGAACGCTGCGCTCCGACCGCGCACAAGATGGAAGTGGCGCTGGGCGCCAGCGAAACAATGCGGTGTCTCTCCGAGGATTTCTCTCGCGGCAGCATCACCGTCGATTCTAAGGGTGCAAACATATCGGCACAACCAGTCGGTCAAATTCAGCCGTGAACGAAGTACAATCGCGGCGGACATCAGCACGCATAAGGTGAGATCACCTGCGGGTGTAATGCCGATTGCGGGATGGGGACTAACCCAGTGAGTTTTGCAACTGGGATAGAAAGGTCTGGGCCGACTGCGGTCGTGCATCAGGCTCTCGTGCAAAGCTACGTTCGAATAGCTCTTGGCAAGACTGCGGCGCTCCCGGCAGATGCGTGGTCACGGGAATAAACTTTGACGCCCCGTCGGCCCCGAACCGTTCGGCAGGAGATGCTTCGTCAAACGGGTAGGCACCCGTCAGAACTTCATAGGTCACGACACTCAGGGCCCACACGTCCCAAGCGGGATGCGCCTCTCCGCCGTGCCGCTGCTCTGGCGACATGTAGCGGGGCGTGCCGAGCAACGCACCTGGCGCAGTGTCTGCAGTACGATTCTGGGTCGCGTTGGATAGAAACTTGGCAATGCCAAAGTCCAGTACCTTGGCGATTTCTCCCAATTCGGTACTCGCCAGAAAAATGTTCTCGGGCTTTAGATCCCGGTGCACCAATTGCCGGCGGTGTGCAGCCTCAAGAGCGGCCGTGACATCCCCCAGGATTGCCAAGGCGCGTGCGGTGGCAAAACGCTTTTCGCGCCGCAAGGCTTCGCGTAACGTTTCACCTTCCTGGAGTTCCATCACCAGGAAGGCGCGGGTTCCGGCCGCCACGCCGAAATCGTGCACGGTGACGACATTGCGATGGGCAAAGCTGGCTGCGACACGGGCCTCCTGCCGAAAGCGCTCGGCCGCCTCCGCGCTGCCGACCAGATCCTCCCGAATGACCTTCACCGCGATGCGACGTTCCAGCGCGGTGTCCAAGGCCACATAAACTGTTCCCATACCTCCTCTCCCCAGGCGCCGCTCCAGAGCGTACCGTCCCTCCAAGAGCCGCGGAAGAATCACCGGGATGAGGCGTGCGCCCTCCTGTGTGCAGTGTGTCGCGCCGCTGTCATAGCAGGCCCCGCACTGAGGGCACTCTTCAAAGACGTCAGTGCGCGGCGCCGTGGCCCCAGATGGTTTCTCAACCAGCAATGCCAGGCTGGCAGCGATGGCCATGAGCAGGTCCCGGTCTTCCCGCGAATAGGGTTCTTCGGACCGCTTGATCCCCAGAACCAACACAGCCTCCGTCCGGTCCTGCGCCGTGGCGATGGGCACGAGAAATTCCACGCGTGCCTGGCGGAGAAACTCCGTCTCTCCGTGGGGTAGCTGCTCTCCTAGCCAGCTCGAGCCGGTCTGAGGCACTTCGAGCGGTTTGCCGAGAAGGCGAACCATGGCCATGAGTTTGCTCTGCGCTGGCATAACGGGAAGCACCGCTGCAGCGGGAGCGATTGCCAGAGTGCGATAGTTTGCCTCGCGTGGCTCGCGCACCAGCAGTGCTGCAAATTCCGGATGGAGCGCGGCTTCCACTCGCGCGACGACCCGTGGTGCTACTTGCGTGAAGCTGCTTGCTTCGCGAATTTCCTCGACGACTTCGCGCAACAACCGCTGGGCGTCGAAGCGTTCGCGGAAGAAGCGCCGATCCAGCGCCTCGAGCCAGGTTTGGCGCTTCAAATAGGCCACGACGGCCAGTCCCGCGAGAACAACATAAATCCAGCCACGGTCGCGCAAGATCTGTAAGAGGGGCTGTTGACCGTGCAGAAGCAGGTCCGCGACCAAGACCAGGCCCAACACGGGAACGGCCGTCAGCAGTACGCCGCGAGCCAGGGCATATTGCAAGCCCTGGCGGACGATGACGCCCAAGTCAAATACGCGGTGTCGCAGAATAGCGTAGGCAAACGACACCGGGAATACCAAGTAGAGAACGAGCATCGTAGGCATGAAAGGAGTGTTTAAGAGGGCTGCGGTGACCGGGCCGCCGCCTGCGACGATGAAAGCGAGGAACAACCCGATGGCCACCCATCCGATGACGGAACCAACTACCAAAACTCTCATGCGTCGCCGCTCGCTAATGTCTTTCAACCGGCGGTAGTTCATTACAAGGACCACCAGGCCACCAAGGACGTAGCACCCACGGAGAGCGAAAAAGGCAGGGAAGTTAATAGGAGGCAGGGATATGGCCCCCGATGTTTGGTAGACAAGCGCGTAATTCACACGAACGAGCAAGCCCATCCAGAGGAGGGAAGGCGCCCAAACTAACGCCCAGATCCATCGCCGATGGAACAAGGGGCGCGGAAAAATTGCAAAGAACGTGAAGAAGATCGCAGGAAAAACGAGCTCGCTGATCTCCGCGACCCACAGGAGGGCCCCGAGTGGGACGGGTAGTTGGCGCCAAACAGATCCAAAGCCGTAAAGTGGAGGAAAGTTCGCAATGGCCGTTGTGGCCAGGAACCAGGCGCCAACCCGTGCCACCAAGTCGTGTGGCCGGCGAAAGGCAACAACGAATGCGAGGGCGAGCGCGAACAGATCCGTGGCTGCCAGTAACAAGAACTCGGGACTAAGAGGTAGCGAGGAGCGGGGTTCCAGGGTCACGGAGAGTTCGATCCGCCTACCCTCGCGCTCGATCACCAAGGGGAGGGGACGCGCCAGATCAAAGGTCATACCAGCTATGTCCCAGTTGACACGTCTGCGGATGGGCACGCCATTGGCGGATACGATGCGATCGCCCACGCGAAGACCCGAGCGCTCTCCTGTGCTGCCGGGCTCCACGCGCTCAAGAATTACCCAACTGCTTCGGTTATCGAAAATGAGCCCGAGCGGTCCGGGGCCGTGATAGAGAGGGGAGGCGACGTAAAGATCCAGGGCAAAGTAACCGAGGAACGACGCCGCAACGAGGAACATCCACCAGGGGGCGCGCGGACTGGGCACAGCAACTCCTTCGTCTGCGGGAAAACCACGCGGCGGGATTATAGCAGGAGATGCGCGCGACACATGCCAGGCGTAATAATCCGAATCCGGCGGAAGGAATTCCCGGAATTCGAATGCGAGTAGCTTGGATAGGTAGATTTTGATCGCTACGTCATGTTGTCCGCCACTTCCACGGCTCGCGCGTCATTCCGCAACTCATCCAAGTTGATCCGGCAATGCTTTCCGACGCGCCTCAACTACGGCTCCGATTGACACCGCGCAGGCACTGTGTTGAACTCCGCCACAATCTTCACAAAGGAGACTTCGCGATGAAGAATTTAGCCCTGGTGCTCGCTCTCGCCGTTCCAGCTAGCGTCGCTGCGCAATCGCAATCTGCGCCGTCCAAATCCGAAGTCGTTTCTTACCACGCCACTATCGATACGGTGAAATACGTCTTCGGTGTCGCTCCGCCGGTTGCGCGGCTCAAACCCGGCAACATTCTCGACGCGAACTCCCTGGACTGTTTCGGCAACGTGCTGCAAAAACCGGGCGACACTTTTGCGCTCATCAAGGGCGATAACCCGCTCACCGGTCCTTTCTATATCGAAGGTGCAGAACCCGGCGACACCCTGGTTGTTCATATTCTCGATCTGCAGGTCGATGGCAAGCAGGGCGTGGGGACGTTTTCACCGGGCTTCGGCGCCATCAACGCCACCCATTACACGCCAATGCTCGAAAAAGAGCCGCTGCCGGAGAAAATCTGGTTTTACCCGATCGATCATGCGGACCACACCGCCACGTTTCAAGCTCTTGACTCCAACTACAAGGTGAAAATCCCGCTCCGTCCATTTCTTGGCTGCATCGGTGTCGCGCCCGCCAATGGGGAAGCGCGCAGCTCCATCGTGCCCGCGGAATTCGGCGGCAACATGGACGCACCGGAAGTCTCCGTCGGAAATACTCTCTATCTGCCCGTGAATGTGTCAGGGGCGCTGTTTTACTTCGGCGATGGCCACGCCGCCATGGGCGACGGCGAAATTGCCGGCAGCGCCATTGAAGTTCCCATGAAGGCTCGGCTGCAATTCGACCTCGTGAAAGGGAAGCACACCGGCTGGCCCCGTATCGAAAATGAAAAAGAAATCATGGCCGCGGGCATCTATCGCCCGGTGGATGACGCGGTACGCATTGCGTACACCGAGCTGGTGGGTTGGATTCACGCCGAGTACGGCCTCTCCGAACTCGACGCCTACGAGCTACTTTCCAAAGTCGGCAAAATCCATCTCACCGAGATGGTTGACCCGAACTACGTCGTGGTCGCCTCCGTCGAGAAAAAGTATCTGCCGCCAAAGAAGTAAGTTTCTTGTAGAACAAGCTTCTCGCCTGCTCTTTCTCCTCTCTGCGTACTCTGGGTCTCTGCGTTAAGCTTTCTTGATTCGCACTGCATTGCGGTTCTGCCGCTGCTTTTGCGATACTTTCACGAATGTTCAGCGAAGCTGTCCTCGATCACTTTCGCAATCCGCGCAACGCCGGAGAGCTGCCTGGCGCCACCGCCACCGTCGAGGTCAGCAACCCCGTCTGCGGCGACATCCTTAAGCTGTCCGCGCGCATCGTGGACGGCCGTATCGCCGAAGCGCGCTTCCTCTGCCGCGGCTGCACAACATCGATTGCCTGCGCCTCCATCTTGACCGAAGAGCTCCGCGGCCGCACGCTTGCCGAAGCCCTCGCGCTCACAGCCGATGCGCTCTCTCAGTCTCTAGGAGGACTTCCACCAGCGACCTTCCATGGCGCACAACTCGCCGCCGACGCGGTCAACGCTCTGCTCCAAAAGCAGCCTTCTGCAAATTGTTAGTCCTCTTGCCGGAGCGCGGTATTAATGGTCTCCGGATCATTCAGATTCAGCACGCAGCCCTCTTCGTTCGTGCGCACCTCTTCGACTTCCCCCTTGTGCGCCCATACGACCGCCCGCGCGCCCGTTTCGAGCGGCGCGCGAAGTAGTTCGTCATACAAAGAGGAAGAAAAAATGACCGGATGGCCACGGCGTCCCTCATAGACGGGCAGGACGATGGGCTTCTTCGCTTTGTAGAATTGTTCGATCAAATCCTGAACCAGCGTGCTACTGATGAGCGGGTGGTCGATCAGGCAGAGCAGGATGCCGTCGGTTCCCGGCGGCAGACTCCGTAGCGCCGCTTGGATCGAGCTCAACTGTCCTTTTTCCCATTCGTGATTGATTACGATTTCATCGGCTTTGAGGTTTACGGCTTTCGCTATCGGCTCCGCGTGCGCGCCGAGCACAACCCGCCGTGCGCCGATTTGCCGGTGCGAAGTCACTTCCAGAAGATGTT
>JBGQDD010000159.1:0-7388 GCA_041495665.1 Candidatus Acidiferrum sp. | reverse complement strand
GCTCTAGAAGTCAAAGCGAAGGAGTTCGCCGACATCGTAAAAATTGGCCGCACCCATTTGCAGGACGCCACGCCGCTCACCCTCGGCCAAGAGTTTTCCGGCTACGTCAATCTTCTCGACCGCGATGGCGGCCGCATCGCCGTGGCCCTCGACGGCCTCTACGATCTCGCCATCGGCGGCACCGCCGTCGGCACCGGCCTCAATGCTCATCCCGAATTCGCTGATCGCGCTGCGCGCAAAATCTCCGAGCTCACGGGGCTCCTTTTCCGCTCGCATCCCAACAAATTCGCCGCGCTCTCCGCGCACGACGAAATCGTCTTCGCCTCCGGCGCATTAAAAACTCTCGCCGCCTCGCTCATGAAAATCGCCAATGACGTTCGCTGGCTCGCTTCCGGCCCGCGCTGCGGCCTCGGCGAACTCACGCTCCCGGAAAACGAGCCTGGCTCCTCCATCATGCCCGGCAAGGTAAATCCCACCCAGTGCGAAGCCCTCACCATGGTCGCCGTCCAAGTCATGGGCAATGACGCCGCCATTGGCTTCGCCGGCTCCCAAGGCAATTTCGAGCTCAACGTTTTCAAGCCCGTGATGATCTTCAATTATCTCCACTCCGTCGAACTCCTCGCCGATTCCTGCAACAGCTTCGTCGAACACTGCGTCCACGGCATCGAAGCCAATCGCGAACAGATCGATCGCTACGTCCACAACTCCCTCATGCTCGTCACCGCACTCGCCCCCAAAATCGGCTACGACAACGCCGCCCAAGTCGCCAAAGCCGCCCACAAGTCCCACATCAGCCTCCGCGAAGCCGCCCTCAAACTCGGCTACGTCACCCCCGAAGAATTCGACGCCCTCGTCAAGCCCGAGGACATGACTCATCCGTGAGATCGGAGCCAAAGCGCAAATGCTAGGTCGAATGGGATCAGTGATGGTAGCTTCAGCCTTATTGAGTGCTCGTGTTGCCTTGGGTTGTGAACCATCTCTGTTTGAGCCACCTCCGATATGCGAACGTTTCTGGGAGGAAGATGCGGTCGCACTTGTGGATGTTCAGAACATTGAGATTCATGGCCAAGACAGGTGGGTCACCCTTCGCGTTGTCGACGTCTACCGGGGGAGCCCTCCCGCCGAACTCACGATGAGGGATCCAATCACTACCTGCGGGCCTAACTTCGGGCGCAAATCGCGCTATCTCGCTTGGTTCTCAAAAACCAAGAGTGGAAAGTGGAAGGCGTATGGAGAGAGCGCTGAAACTGCAAGCGAAGATCTCAAGTATGCGCAGACGATCAAGAATCAACCTAACGTAGGACGAATTCACGGCACGCTGGACAAACCGAGGCGCTCACGGTTCATGACGGTGAGCAGAGAATCAGAGCCTGGCCCGAGCCGGGCGGGGGTGGTCGTAGTTGCAGAGAATGAAAGTGCGCGGTTCAACGCCGCTGTTGGTACCGATCTCAGTTTTGAGTTTTCTAGACTACCTCCTGGCAAGTACAGAATTCGTGTCGAGGGTCTACCAAGCAATTTGACAGTGGACTCTGAGGAGGTTGAAGTACACGGAGGAGGGTGTAATGAGTTGGCGCTCTTCTCTGCAAGTAGCGCCGGCATGGTCGGACGATTGGTGGCAGCGGGCAGAATGCCCCGTTTTGCTCAGGTATTTCTGATTTCGACAGCGAATCTTGGCAAATCTGAGCCATCCTCTTTGCCTTGGGTTATGACGGATGGCAGCTCAGGCGCATTTCAATTCAAGCATGTTGAACCGGGAAAATATGTTCTTGGATTCGAGCTTGGGCATTCGCCAACGCTCGACGTTCCGTACGCCTCACGGTACTACCCTGAAGGCCGAGAAACGACAGAAGCGACTGTGATCGAAGTGCACGCAGGCGAACGGATTGGCAATATCGAATTCAATGTCGGAGGCGAAGTGGCGCGCCGGCGTGTCCGCGTTCGAGTTACTTGGGCCAACGGATCACCCGCAATCAACGCCACTGCGTATCTGCGCGATGCGCACAATCCATACTCATCGGTTGCGGATGAGCAGACGCTGACGGATGCAAATGGAGAAGCCCTCCTGGAGGGCTTTGTAGACACTGACTATGATGTTGCCGCAAACGCCGTTTGCAAGGGACGGTCAATCTCAAACGCGGTAGAAACAAAAGTCATTTCGGCGTCGGCGGGGGATGCATTTGTGCGGTTGACGGTGAAAGGCCGAAAGTGTCCGCTGGCTGACTGGCGTCACACCGAGGAAGACCAATGAATATCTGCCCGAAGTCCATAGGAGTCCGCATGAATTGTCGCGTTTCGATTGTCGCGTTCGGTGCTTGGATGTTTTTGGTAACCGGGTCTTTCCGGCAGGCGAACGCACAGGCGGCGTACTCGCTGAAGCCGACGCCGAAGACGGTGGCTTGGGGATATTACGATGCGAAGGCGGCGCCGGTGCTGCGCGTCAAGTCGGGCGATACGGTGGAAATTCAGACGCTGCTCACCAACAGCCCCAAAGGACTCGAAGGAGCCGGCTTGCCGCCTGAGCAAGTCGAACAGTCTCTGCGCGACATTTTCGACCAGGTCAAGGACAAAGGTCCCGGCGGGCATATCCTCACGGGACCGGTCTATATCGAGGGCGCTGAAGCCGGCGACGTCCTCGAAGTAAGAATTCTTGCCGCCAAGCTTGCCATACCCTATGCCTACAACGGCTTCTGGCCCGGCCGCGGTTATCTTCCCGATGATTTTCCCTATCCGAAAATGAAAATCATTCCGCTGGATGAAAAGCGCATGATCGCGCGATTCGCCCCAGGCATCGAGATTCCGCTGCATCCCTTCTTCGGCAGCATGGGCGTTGCGCCGCCGGAATCATCCGGACGTCTCAACAGCGGGCAGCCGTGGATTCAAGCAGGCAATCTGGACAACAAGGATTTAGTCGCGGGCACCACACTCTACATTCCCGTCCATGCGCCCGGCGCCCTTTTTGTAGTCGGCGACGGCCACGCCGGACAGGGCGACGGCGAAGTGGACATCACCGCACTCGAAACTTCGCTCATCGGTACGTTTCAATTCATCGTGCGCAAGGACATGCACCTGAAGTGGCCGCGCGCCGAAACCCCCACGCACTACATCACCATGGGCCTCAACGATGACCTGAACGCCTGCGCCACGCTCGCGGTGCGCGAGATGATTGATTTCCTCGTCACCGAAAAACATCTCTCGCGCGACGACGCCTACATGCTCTCCAGCGTCGCCGCCGACCTCCACATCACCGAATTAGTCGACGGCAACAAAGGCGTCCACATGATGCTCCCCAAATCCATCTTTGTTTCACCATCACCCAAATGAAATCAACACAACTATTCTTAGCGACTTTGCTGGCGTACGGTGTATTGGGAACATCTGCCCTTGCCCAGACAACGGACAAGGCTGGCTTCATGGGGCCCGAGGCTGCCAGAGCCAAAATGCACCTCGTCGTCCAGGAGGCCATTCACCAGGCGAACAGCGACTCTGAGAAAAGTGCCTTTCAAAGCGGACAAGTGTTCGTAAATCTCTTCGAAAAAGACACTGCCGTTGCCGGTGTTGCCATTCCCGTCGGCAGCAAAGGCAATCGCGTATTCGTAACCTTCACGATCGACCACTTTCGAGACACCGCAGTCAACGTTCTCGCAAGAGAGGCGCTCGAGGATTTTGCCCGTACAACAGGCTCCACCCAACCACAGCAATCCTCGCCGCAAACTCCTGAATGGTGCAAGGCGCTGCCCCGCCCGGAATACAAATCGCTCGAGCGTGTCCTAGCCAGCGAGCCCTGGTTTGAAATCTACAAGGTCGCGCCGGGCGTCTTCGCCATCTACGAACCGCATCAAGCGGAAGAAACGATTTCCTATCTCATCGTCGGCCACAAGCAAGCCGTGCTTTTCGACACGGGGATGGGCATCAGCGACATTCGCCGAGTCACGACCAAGTTGACGTCGCGCCCCGTGGTGGTGCTCAACTCCCATACCCACGACGACCACGTTGGTGGTAACTGGCAATTCACTTTCGTCTACGGCATGGACACCGCGTTCACGCGGAAGAATGCGAAAGGTTCGCGCGAAGATGCCCAGGCGGAAATCACTCCCGACCAGCTCTGCGGCGACTTGCCGAAGGGCTTCAATCCAAAAACGTACGCGACCAAACCTTGGAAAATCTCTCACGCGATTCACGACGGCTTCAAGATCAATCTCGGCGGACGCACTCTGGAAGTTCTCTCCACGCCCGGCCACACGCCGGATGCGATTTCGCTGCTCGACCGCGAGAACGGACTGCTCTTCACCGGCGACACGTACTACCCCGCACCGATTTGGCTATACCGCCCCGAAACCGATTTCGACGCGTATGTTGCATCCGTAAAGCGCCTCGCCGCGCTCGCTCCGGAAGTAAAACTTGTGCTGGGCGCCCACAACATCCCGGTGGCCGAACCTTCGGTGCTTCCGAGACTCGTCACCGCTTTTGAATCAGTGCGCGCCGGAAAAGTGCCGCCACAAAAAAGCGAGGGCGGAAAAACTCTGTACGTCACCGACGGCATCTCATTTCTGTTGAAGACCGGCGCCGTGGAAGCACGCTGAACTTTTTTGAATGAAGAGGATGAGCCGCTTTTTTCTAAGATTTTTTTCTGCCGTTGTCGCCGTACTGCTGTTGTTTGACCCCGCTTCGCGCGCCGGTCAACAGCAACAAAAACAGAACAAAAGAGAAAAGCCTGTTAAGAAAGATGTACTGAATTTTGACGGCGGCATTCTTTTTGCAACGGAAGGAAGCCTATCCGAGCTGACGTGCTTTAAGCTGGAAGGCCGCGCCACGGCTCCGGGCTTCTTTGACGATTTCAAACGCATGGATGACGAACGCGGTACGGAGTATCGAAGCGGGCAGGAGATGGTGACCGAGTTTCCCGTGGAAATGCACGTTTCGTTCGTCATGTTCGATATTCCCTGTAAGAGCAAGACGCTGCAGCCCGGCCCACGCAGATATCTCACGCAGGAGATGATGAAGTCGTTGCGCTTCTCGTTCTATTGGAAGCGCGGCATCGAATTGCGGCATATCGATAATCTCAAACGAGAAGCCGCGACAGCTAAACCCGTCGAGCCCTACAGCACGGAGAGCAAAGAGGAATTGCCAAAACGCTACCGGTGGTTTCTGGAGTTCACCATCCCCAGCGCCGGTGTGCCGCTGACGGATCGCCTCGTGCTGATTATCCGCTCGGCGGACGGCCACACAGCTGCTCGGGTCGCCGCGCGACTGTAAGTTGTGAGGAGCTCGTTTTTTGACTTTTAGTTTTGGATGGCCAGCCTGGAACATTCGATTCTAGAACCGGAACCGCTCTGTCATCCCATCGAGCTGACTTTATCCGGTTCGATCTTGTAGGTCACGCGCACTTCGCCGGGCTGGCGGAAAGGATAGACGGGATTGCCCAGATATTTTTGTGAGAGCTTGTTGATGTGGTCGTCCGCGCCGGTCTCGGTGATTTCCACGACACGCCCGCGGATTTCCAGGTAGCGGTAAGGATTCGCGGGGTCCTGTATTGCAACCGAAACGCGGGGATCGCGCCGGATGTTCTTGTCCTTCACGCGGCCCTTCGCGGAATTGATGCGCACGAATTTTCCGTCGTAATCCACCCACACGGGCGTCACCTGCGGGCTTCCGTCCTTCATCAGCGTCCCCAGATTTCCAAACGCCTGCTTCTCCAGCAAATCCGCGTATTTTTCTGGAATCACCTGGCTCATTTTGGCCTCCTCATCAAATCAAGCGAAACTCATCTCCGGAATCCGCTGCCGCACGATCAATGGCGCACCGGTCAATGCCTGCACTTCCTCCGGCGTCCAGCCGCGCGCCACTTCGCGCAGAATCAATCCTTCCGGCTTCACGTCGATCACCGCCAGATCGGTAACGATGGTATCCACGCACGCCAAGCCAGTCAGCGGATACGAGCACTTCTTCACAATTTTCGGCGCGCCTTCTTTGGTGGTGTGCTCCATGCACACGATCAACGTCTTGGCGCCGGCCGCGATATCCATCGCGCCCCCGATACCGCCGGAGCCTTTGGCGCCGGGAATCTTCCAATTCGCCAGGTCGCCCTTTTCCGACACTTGAAAACCGCCAAGAACGGCGACATCGAGGTGGCCGCCACGGGTCATGAGATGCGCGTCCGCCTGATGAAAGAAGGAAGCACCCGGAATCAAAGTCACGGGCACTTTCATCGCGTCCACCTGATCGAAATCTTCTTCGCCGGGTCTTGCGCGGCGCCCCATTCCCAGAATTCCATTTTCGCTGTGGAAATATACAGTGATTTCTTTCGGCAAATAGTCCGCGATGAGATTGGGAATTCCCCAGCCGAGATTCACGTAGGCGCCGTCCGGCAACTCGAGCGCGGCGCGTTGCGCGATCTGTTCCCGCGTCAATCGCGGTTTAGCCGACACGACTCTTTGCTGAATGCCGTCACTCGGCATGACCTTGTTCTGAATGCCGTCACCCGGCATAACGGAGTCCTTTCGCTTGCACGATGCGATGAACGAAGATCGCCGGCGTCATCACATGTTCCGGATGGATGGCACCCACCGGCACGATTTCCTCCACTTCCGCGATGGTGGTCTTCGCGGCCATGGCCATGATGGGATTGAAATTTCTTGCGGCCAGCCGATAAGTCAGATTCCCCAATTCATCGGCTTGCTGCGCTTTGATGAAGGCATAGTCCGCATAAATCGGCAATTCCAGAATGCAGCGCTGTCCTTCCATGATGCGCTCTTCTTTTCCTTCGGCGACTTCGGTGCCCACGCCCACGGTGGTGTAGAAACCCTGCAGACCGGCGGCGGCGGCGCGCATGCGCTCGCACAAAATTCCCTGCGGCACAAGTTCCAGAGTCACTTCCTTCGCGGCGAACCGTTCCTGAAAATAGTTGGCGTGAGGCCCGGGAAAAGAGGCAATCACATGCTTGATCTGATTGTTCTTGAACATCAGCCCCAGCTCGCCTTCGCGCGTCCCGCAATTGTTGCTGATGGCGGTGATGTCCCTCGTGCCTTTCCGCGCCAGCGCTTGAATCAGGTTATTCGGAAAGCCCGCGCCTCCGAATCCCCCGAACATGATTTGCGCGCCATCGGGAATATCCGCCACGACCTCGTCTAGACTCGCGTATAGTTTTTCCTTCATCGCGCGCTCATCGCTCCGGCCCGCATGTTCGGCAGGAACTTCGCCTCGACGCCGCTAGCGCGCAACCAGCGTCCCATTTCCGTTCCGCTCAAATCGAACTCGAGCAGGGCGCGCAAATCCGCTTCGTCGTCCACATCCATCTCCAGCCGGGCATTGCCGCGCACCATCACCCGCGCGCCGGCCATTTCGGCTTCGGCAAGATGCTTGGCGAAACTTCCGTTCCCAAAATGCGAGGG
>JBGQDD010000158.1:0-7408 GCA_041495665.1 Candidatus Acidiferrum sp. | reverse complement strand
CTTGGGTGCTGTAGGGCGCTCCAACCACACCGTCCGGGAGCGTCAGAGAAAGAATTGTCAGGGTGGCCGGAGGGAAAGCAACTCCCGTGTTCGCGGGATGCGCGACACCCACGGGAGCGAGATTATTCAACACCAGGTTTTGCATGTCCGTGGCATTGCCCACATTCGCGCGAATGACCACCTGGCCAGTCTCACCGGGGGCAAGCGCGATCGTCGCGTTGGTTATCGCCGGATCGGGCAGGTTCGGGTCTCCCAGGTTCGCCGCCGGAGTGAATACCGGATTGGGGACATCCGCCACAACGATGTTCTGTGTGCTCTGCGCCAGGTCGCAGCCGTTCGCGATGGGCGTCAGATATTGCTTCACGAGGATTAGTTGCAAATTCACGCCACTTGCCAGAGGCGCCCGCTGGAAGAGTTTCACCGCATACGACGTTGTCGTGTTGCCGGTATTGGTCAGCGGATAGCTCGCGTCCGTGATCGATGTGTTGGTAATCGCCGGATTCGTGATCGCGGGGTTGGTGATCGCCGGATTCGTGATCGCGGGGTTGGTGATCGCCGGATTCGTGATCGCCGGGTTCAGCGCAGTCAACATAGACGGGTTGGTGATGGCCGGATTGGTGATCGCCGGATTCGTGATCGCGGGGTTCGTAATCGCCGGATTCGTAATTGCCGGGGCCAGGATCGCGGACGTCCCCACCGGTGGCGTGATGATTGTTGGACTGCCGATTATCGGATTGTGAATTTCAGTCGTCGAAATCGTCGGATTGGTGAACCCGAAGCTGTCTGGATCTTGAATCGCCGGAGCATTGGGATCTGGGTTAAGCGTGACAGATCCTGTCAGTCCGCCCGGGACTACGGAACCACCCGGCGCGCTGATTTCCTGAACATTGATCGTCACACTGGCCGTCGGGTTCGCCGACATCACGAATACGGCGCGCGCCACGCTAGTATTCGATGCAATGCTCACATCCAGAAAAGTCTGGAGGCTGAACTGGAGCAACGATGCCTGGCCCGCGGTGTCTGGCTGGCCGTTGGCGAGCGCGGGCTGGTTCCCTACAAGGATCCGGAAATTGCGAAGGACAGATGTTGTGTTGCGCAGTGTGACCGTGAATGCACGCTGCAGCAATTGCGTAGGATTGCTGGGCGAAAGACCCAGCGTCTTTGAATTTCCAAGGGAGCTCACAACGAGTCCGGGAGCGATGATCGCGGTATAGATATTCTGGTTGCGCGTGGCCGTGAACGCATCGTTTACCGTCAGAACGCAGGCTGGCACGGTTTGCGTCGGATCGAAGAGGCTCGGCTGTCCTCCCGCGGGGTTCGAACGGGAGAACGGCGGCACGTACTTCGTCCAGTCACCGTTGACCGGAGGCCGCACGTCGCGGTTGTCTGTCCAGCTGGCGTGGAAGACCGGCAGATTTGTCGCCGCCGTGTTGAATTTCCAAGCCCCGCCTTGAAAAACAAATGCCGGTGCCGGTGCGATATCAATGTAATCCCCTTCGAAAGGCTCCGCCCCAAGGGAAAACATCGGAAGATTCGGCGGGCTGACCTGCAGTTGTTCGACTTGTCCGGGATTCTGGGAATCGTTTGGATTTAAGCCGATGGCATACTTCGAGATTCGAAACGTCTTGAAGGACGGTACCGTCACGCTTCCGCCGGAAAGCGTCGAAGCTTGCGCGCCCTGAATGTCAAGAGTGTGACGGTACGAAACCAAGGGCGGGGCCGAATCGGTAATCACAGGATTGAACACCAGATTCGACGCGGCATTCCCGACCAGCTCGCCCATCAGTTCGCGGATTTCCGTGTATCCCGTCAAATCCGTCTTTGGCGTGTAAAATCCGAGCGTGTGATCTTCGCGCTCATCGTAGTAGGTCAACGTCAGTTTTCCCGCGATAAACGAGACCGACGGCATGAACTGATGTCCGCGGGAGAGTGATGTTCCCGCGTTCGTCATCAACGGGTCGCCGTAATCGTCCGGTACGCCGTTGTTGTCCACCAAGGCAGGAGCGGCGCCCCAGTTTGAGCCGTCGGCGGAAACTTGCATGGTGATGCGCGCATCGCCATTCGCTTGCCTTTGCGACCACGCCATGTACACCCGCCCGGCGTCGTCCACCGTCAGCGCGGGAAACGCATTGGTGCGAAATTCCGGCCCCGTCGTTGATCCCGAAGTCTGCCCGGTCGCTAATTCCAGCTGGTCGAAGGGGCATCCAGCCACTCCGGTATTTGGAACGCAGTTCGAAGGAAAGCTCACCGCCGCCACGGCCTTGGAAAACGTCTGGCCGCCATCCGTGGACTTCGCGATCATCATCGCGTCGGGCTGCGAGCTCGTCACAAAACGCCGCCACGCCACATAGATCGTCGCTGCACCATTGTTCGCGCTGCTCGGATCCACTACGATGATGGTCCCCTGGTTGACCGAGTTGCTCTCGCTAAGCTTGATGGGATGGCCCCACGTGGCGCCACAATCAGTCGAAGTGGCAAACATGATCTTGGAGCTGGTGCTGCCCGTGAATGAGCTGTAGGTCAGGTACACCAAGCCCGCAGGAATCGTCTGCGTGCCCTGCGTGCCGTCGGCCTTTGTGAAGGGAACCTGGCAAGTGGCGCTGCCGCGCGGAATATCCGTGGCGACCCACGGTTTGTCGAGAAACTGCCCGGATGTGCCACTGTCAACAACGACGGTCCCAAGATATTGAATCGAGTCGGTCGGAGCAAGCGTTGTCAAGCTACCGCTGGTGTGCGTCGCATCGCCGTTCTCTTTGTTATTGTTGTCAATAAAACGCGATACGAATACCACCCCCGCGCCGTTCGTCCCGCGGTTAAACGCGATACCGCTGTAATAGAAGAGTCCGCTTGTGCCTGGGCGAACCGTCGGATCCGCTGCCGCCTGAAATCCGTGGATAGGCGATGCCAGCCCTTGTGGCGAGCCGTCGAGCGGGTATCCCGGCAACAACGTGCTTTGCCACGTTTGCCCCCCATCGAAGGACTTGAAAAGCCCCAGCCAAGCGTCTCCACGCTCCGTACTCCCCAGCAACCCCGGCAGGTCGACTCCCCGGTAGTCATTCGCTCCCGCAACCAAATGCAGCGTGTTCCGCGTGGACACCGCAATTGAAGGCTCGTTCTGCCGCTGGAGAAATGGATCTCCGTTCGTCCAGCCCGTGCCGGAAACCATGTTGACGTTTGGTCCCGCGGATTGCGCGCGGAGTGCCGGAGCAACGAGTCCGGTCGAGAAGATCGTCAGGAACGCGAGCCGGGTCCCGCGGTAGAAAGAAAAGCGCATGCCATCCTCCATGCGGCCACATTCTTCTCGTCATGCACGCGAGCAGGTTTGACTGGTGCCTGCGGGGGGGGTCGCGCACACGTATTTCACGTGGGCTCGATTCGGCACCTCAGAAGAAAGTCAGTCTGACTCCCTACATTCTGAACTTAGAAGACTGGGCCAAGGGCACTATGTGCTTGAGAACCTTATTCTCAACTCGGCCTCAGGTCAAGTACAGGACCTTCGTTCCAGAAGTACCAGACCCTCCTCCACCTTGGGCGGGAGCGGCTTCGACTATGCAATATCTTTCAAGCAGTCTTAATCAACTCGTCCAAGAGAACAGATTCTTCCCAGTCTCACGGTAACGCAAAAGTGAAGAGCGCCGACCCCGCCGCGACAGCCACGTATTGCTTTCCGTCGATCGCGAAGGACATCGGCGACGAGTAGACCGACGCCCCGCACGGGAAGTGCCACAGCGCTTTCCCCAAATCAGCTTCCAGCGCGATGAAGTTTCCCTCCGCGTCGCCGCTGAACACCAGCCCGCCCGCAGTCGATAGCACCCCAGCCCATGAGGGAGAAGAATGCTTCCATTGCCATGATCTCTCCTCAGTACCGACCCGCCTTGGAATTTAGCAGTTGATTGCTGTCCCCGGCCCACTCCGATACAATCCCGCGCATTGGCATTTATGAGCGCATCCCCTGCCAAGCCGCGCATCGCCATTGGTTCCGATCACGCCGGATTCTCCGTCAAAGAAACAATTCGAAAATATCTCGAAGCAGCAGGATATGTAGTGGACGACCAGGGTACCTCGTCGGAAGAGTCAGTCGACTATCCCGATTACGGAAAGGCTGTAGGCGAACGTGTCGCTTCCAAACAATCCGATCTGGGCATCGCGGTGTGCGGCTCAGGCATCGGGATTTCCATCGCCGCCAACAAAGTCCCCGGCATTCGCGCCGCCCTGGCCCATGACGTAATGACCGCCCGCCTCGCCCGCGAACACAACGACGCCAACGTCCTGGCCCTCGGCGGCCGCGTCGTCACCGAAGCCGCTGCCGTGGAAATGGTGCAAGCCTTCCTGACCACCTCCTATCTCGGTGGCCGCCACCAACGCCGCGTAGACAAGATCTCCCAAATGGAACGTGATACGAATTTGTAGGAACCTTTGTGGGAGCGGAGTTCAGTCCGATCTCTGCCGCTAATGAGCCTCTCCGTTCCCTTCCTATTCCTTCTCTGCGAACTCTGTGTCCCCTGTGCCCTCTGCCTTCAATCCTTCTTTTTCTTTCAACTTTCGACCGTCAAGCTCATTCCATGAGACCCAAATCACGGAATTGGCTTTCCTCCTCACCATCCGATAAAATTGTCGCACTGCCCACACCTTCCCGCCAAATGGACCGGGCAAACGAGGACTCACGATGAGTAAGACTACCGACGCCAATGACCGCATGAACCGCCCGCTGGACTCCGTCGATCCACAAATCGCCAACCTCCTCCGCGACGAAGCCAGGCGCCAAGCCACCGGGCTGGAACTCATTCCCTCGGAGAATCTCGTCTCTGAAGCAGTCCTCGAAGCCATGGGCTCCATCTTCACGAACAAATATGCCGAGGGCTATCCGGGAAAGCGCTACTACGGCGGCTGCGAGTATGCCGACAAGGTTGAGCAATTGGCGATCGATCGCGCGAAGGAACTCTTCGGCGCGGAGCACGCCAACGTGCAGGCGCATTCGGGCACTTCCGCGAATGTGGCCGTCTACATGTCCACTCTGCAGAAGGACGACGTAGTTCTAGGCATGAATCTTTCCCATGGCGGCCACCTGACCCACGGCCATCCGCTGAATTTCTCCGGCCGGATGTACAAGTTCGTAGCCTACGGCGTGAAAAAAGAAGACGAGCGCATCGACTACGACGAAATCGAGAAGCTCGCCATCGAGCACAAACCAAAGATGATCGTCGCGGGCGCCAGCGCCTATTCGCGGATCATCGATTTTGAGCGCATTGCCAAAGCCGCGAAATCCGTTGGCGCGCTCTTTTTTGTGGACATGGCGCACATCGCCGGACTCGTGGCCGCGGGCATGCATCCAAGCCCCGTGCCGCACGCGGATATCGTTTCCACTACAACGCACAAGACGTTGCGCGGGCCGCGCGGCGGGTTGGTGCTGTGCAAGGCGGCGTTTGCCAAGGAGCTGGATAAGCTGACATTTCCAGGAACGCAAGGCGGTCCGCTGGTGAACACGATTGCGGCCAAAGCGGTGTGCTTGAAGGAAGCGATGGAGCCGTCCTTCAAGGAATACCAGAGGCAGATCGTGGCCAACACCAAAGCCATGGCCGCGGCGGTTGCCAAGCATGGGTTTCGCATCGTCACGGGCGGCACGGACAACCACCTGTTCCTGGTTGAAGTGCACTCGCGCGGCATCACCGGAACGAACGCCGAAAAGGCTCTCGACCGCGCAGGCATCACCGTAAATAAGAATTCGATTCCGTTTGATCCCCTCCCCCCGATGAAAGGCGGCGGAATCCGCCTGGGCAGTCCTTCGGTCACCACGCGCGGTATGCGTGAACCGGAGATGGAGCAAATTGGCGCCTGGATCGCGGAAATTCTCTCGAGCATCGGCAACGCTGAGGTCGAGCACCGCGTGCGCAAACAAGTGGCGGAACTTGCCGCGAAATTCCCCATTTATGAAGCGCGCCTCCGAGGCGGCCCATCGCGAATCGAACACGCATGCGTTTAGGCCAACTGGGAATCCTGTGGTTTCGGCGTGAACATCTTCAAATCCACCGCCGATTTCGAGCACTGGTTGGCTGGGCAACCCCCAATCGTTCGGCAGGATGGCGGCGCGGCCGCTGGCTCCGTAAAGCGGCAGAGGCCACGCTGGCGGCCACCAGGAAAGTCCAGAAAAAGTAGCATCAGGATTGGAAGCGCGCCGCACGGCATTTCAAGCTGGCGGAAGACCTGTCCTCATTCTTGACGCTCCAACTCAAGTGCCGCTGGCCTAAGACTGTCCTCCGGGTCAGTAGATTCTGAATAAAACTGCGAGTAGCTTCAAAAATGACTGGGATGGGAAGCCTACTCGCGACCGTGTTACTCGCAGTTCCGCTCATCACCTGGCTGAGCGGGACATTTCTTCTTGATGCTCCAAGACTGAGGTTGGCGCGATTCTCCGACGCGCCGCGCGGGATCTTCCCAATCTCCCGGAAATCCTATTCTCCTGCAATCGCCTCGCGCCCGGTTTCCCTTCGGGCCGCCCGGCGGTGGATGAGGTGAGCTGATGATGGATACGGAAGCCTTCCGTGAATTCAAGACTGGACTAACTCTGCTGCGAGACAATTACGCCATAAAAGCTCTGCCGCACATGCGGCGCGCGGTGGACCTGGACAAGAACAATCCTTACTACATGTCCTACCTGGGCGTGGTGCTAGCGCGCTCGGAAGGAAAATGGGGCGAAGCGGAAAGGCTGTGCGACTCCGCGGTTCGAATGAAGCGCAATCAGGCGCAACTCTACTTGAATCTCGCGGAAGTGTATGCCACCGCTGGGCGGCGCGACGACGCCGTTGACGCTTTGGAGACCGGGCTGAAATATGCGCGCCGCGATATCCGGCTGACGATTGCGATGAACAAACTAACAGCGCGCCGGCCTCCGGTGCTAAATTTCCTCGGCCGCAGACATCCACTCAACCGGCAGCTAGGAATATTGAGGCACCGCACCCTGCGGATATTTGGGCAGCCGTCTTAGATCGATCTCTCCACCCCCAAACACAAGAACGGGCGTCCCGATCATCCGGGGCGCCCGTTCTTGCTTTTGTCGGCTTGGCGGAATGGCTTTGTAGTCTGCGCAAACTAACGCGAGTTGCCGGCGCCAAAGTTATAAGTGTGTTGAATTCCCATTTCCATGAGGATCTTGAACCCGATGCCGAACATGCCGGTGGGGAGAACGTCCCTTCGGACGACTTCCGCGAGATACTCGCGGGCCATGGAAGCGGGATCTTGTGAGAACGGCATGGTTACGAAGAGCCGCATGCCAACCTCATAACCAGATTCACTGGACTGGAAAAAGACACCGGAGCGGGAAACGCTGACCGAGCCGCGCATGTCATCAAAGTGGTCTTTGTTCGGATCGGAAGGACGGATGCGCATAAGCTGGGTAATCTTGCAGCGGCGG
>JBGQDD010000157.1:0-7413 GCA_041495665.1 Candidatus Acidiferrum sp. | reverse complement strand
TTCAGATTCAGCACGCAGCCCTCTTCGTTCGTCCGCACTTCTTCGACTTCTTGCTTGTGCGCCCAGACGACCGCGCGTGCGCCCGTTTCCAGTGGTGCGCGAAGCAGTTCGTCATATAAAGATGCGGCAAAAATGACCGGATGGCCGCGGCGTCCCTCATAGACGGGCAGGACGATGGGCTTCTTCGTTTTGTAGAATTGTTCGATCAAATCCTGAATCAACGCGCTGCTGATGAGCGGGTGATCGATCAGGCAGAGCAGGATTCCGTCGGTTCCCGGCGGCAGACTTCGCAGCGCCGCCTGGACCGAACTCAACTGACCCTTTTCCCACTCGTGATTGATTACGATTTCATCGGCTTTGAGGTTTACCGCCTTCGCGATGGGCTCCGCGTGCGCGCCGAGCACAACCCGCCGCGCGCCGATTTGCCGGTGCGAAGTCACTTCCAGAAGATGTTCGAGGAAGGGCCGCCCCTGGTAGGGAAGCAACGCCTTCGGCGAGCCCATTCGGCTCGAGGCCCCGCCGGAGAGAATGACGGCGGCCAGCATGTGCTTCCTTTCAGCGCTCGCCCGTTTGGAGAATGGGCGAAGCGTGGGCTTCGTATTTCAGTTTCTTGTGCGCTGCGATCGTCGCATTCCGGCGCACCGCCACCAATTCCGCCGCGATGCTCACGGCAATCTCTTCCGGCGAGAGCGCGCCAATCTCCAGCCCCATGGGCGCGTAGACGCGTTCGAACTCTTCCGGCTTGTAGCCGTCGTTTTCCAGCGCCTTGTACACGGACAAAACTTTGCGTTTACTGCCAATCATTCCCAGGTAACGCGCTTCGGTGCGCACCGCCCAGGCCAGCACGCGCATGTCTTCTTTGTGTCCGCGCGTCACGATCACCAGATAATTTGATGCATTCGGGTGGATTTTCTCAAACGCATCCTCGTAACTGGTGTAAATCTCGTGCGCCATCGGGAAACGCTCTTTGTTCGCAAAGGCTTCCCGGTCATCCACCACGGCGACGCCAAAGCCCGCCGCGCTGGCCGCTTTCGCCACCGCCATGGAAATGTGCCCGCCCCCGAAGAGGTAGAGCATCGGCTGCGGTAAGATTGGCTCCACAAAAACTTCCAGCGTTCCCCCGCAGATCAATCCGCTGTCGTAACTCGCCTCATTGTTTAGATTGAAAACCATCTTGCGCGGCGCTTCCTTCTGCATCACTTCCTTCGCCGCCGCCCAGACCTCCGCCTCGACGCACCCGCCGCCAATCGTTCCCGCGATAGAGCCATCCTCGCGCACCAGCATCCGCGAGCTCTCATAGCTCGGGATCGAGCCGTTGGTATGTACGATCGTAGCCAGCGCCGCGCGCTGCCCCGCTCGCCTCATCCTCACGATTTCTTCAAACAGGTCCACGTCTCGCCTCCACTTCAGCCTATGCTCCGCGTGAATCGCTGTCAATTGACTGACGTTTGTCTGCATGGCTCCGTGATACGCCAGGTGAGTCCGTTTCACTATCCCTCTGAGTATCAGGAGAGGAGGTGTGCCATGGAACACACCGGATCGAGCACCGTTGTCGTGGCGCTCATCACAACGCTTGGTGCCTTCATCGGCGCACTGATTAGCCACTTTCTGATTCAGCGCCGAGGTTTGGACCTGGCGTTGTACAAACAGCGTGGTGAGGCTTACAAGGGGTTGTGGCAAAAGACTTCCATGCTGTCGCGATGGCCTCAGCGGACGGGAGTTACTTATTCTCAACTCCAAAACTTAACTGAAGAACTTCGCCACTGGTATTACTTCGTTGGTGGCGAGTATCTGAGCGATTCCGCGCGAAAGGCGTATGGTAATTTGCAGGAGGCACTGAATCATCCAATACGCGCACCAAACCCTCAGATTTTGAGTCCTTCGGACTACACCCTGCTCCAGGATCTCTGCAGCAAGCTCAGAACCGAGCTTACCCACGACCTTCTCTCACGCAAGCGCATGTTCGTTTTTTCGCGTTAGAATGGTTTTCCCGAATGGTCCGGGCAGAGGTGTATCCGATTGAAAGCCATCCGATTTCACGACTACGGCGCGCCTGAAGTGCTCAGGTACGAAGACGCGCCCGACCCAGCCATTCGCCCGAGCGAAGTCCTCGTACGCGTGAAAGCCTGCGCGCTGAACCATCTCGATCTCTGGGTGCGCCGCGGCATCCCGGGCGTGCCGATCCCGCTTCCGCACATTCCCGGCAGCGACGTTTCCGGCGAGATCGCGCAGATCGGCGCGGACGCCTCCACCGTGCGCGTCGGCCAGAAAGTCGTCCTCGCCCCCGGAGTGACCTGTGGCAAGTGCGCCGCCTGCCTCTCTGGCCAGGACAACCGCTGCCGCCAGTTCACCAATCTCGGCTACATGATCGACGGAGGCTGCGCCGAATTCGTGCGCGCTCCCGAAGTAAATTGCCTGGCGTATCCCGAAAACCTGACCTTTGAAGAGGCCGCTTCGATTCCGCTTGTTTTCCAAACCGCTTGGCATATGTTGATTGCCCGCGCCGAGTTGCAGCCCGGTGAAGATGTGCTGATCCTGGGCGCCGGCAGCGGCGTTGGCAGCGCGGCTATTCAGATTGCGAAATTCTTCGGCGCGCGCGTCATCGCCACCGCTGGCACCGATGAAAAGTTGCAAAAGGCAAAACAGCTCGGCGCCGACCATCTCATCAATCACAAGACCCAGAAAATCCGCGAAGAAGTTCGCCGCATCACGAGTAAGCGCGGCGTCGATGTTGTTTTCGAACACGTTGGCACGGCCACCTGGGACGACAGCCTCGCCAGTCTCGCCACCGGAGGCCGCCTCGTGACCTGCGGAGCCACCACCGGCTACGACGCCAAGGTCGACCTGAGGTTTCTCTTCAGCCGCCAGCTTTCGCTCCTCGGCTCCTACATGGGCACGAAGTCCGAGCTTCACACAGTGATGAAACTCGTCGCCGCCGGCCACCTCAAGCCCGTCGTCGATCGGGTCTTTCCGTTAGCGGAAGCCGCCGCCGCCCACGCCTTTCTCGAATCCAGTTCGCAGTTCGGCAAAGTCGTCCTCACAGTCTGATCTCCACCCTGTACGATTCCATCCTGTCCGAAGACTGTCCTTGGGTACCATATACAGCCATCTGGCCGTTTGATATTTTCTGCCGCAATTCACCCCGGAAGTGGCGTCTCCCAACCCTGATTCCTCCCGGTGCCCAGGTACAGTCTCCAATCGATTCTCGACTTGGAGGGACTACGGGATGTGGTTTAAGAAATCGACGGTATACGTGTGTTTACTCACCAGCTCGGCCATGGCGCTAGCTATGGCCGGCAAATCCTCGGGGCAGAACTCCAGCAATGCCACCGAAGCTCCATCCGGTTACGACAATCAACCCAACGGTCTGACGGACACGGCAACGTTTACAATGGACCGCGGCAAATTTGAAGAGACCGAAGCCATCGGCGATGGGCTTGGCCCCATCTTCAACGCGCAATCCTGCCGCGAGTGCCATCAAAACCCAGTCACAGGCTCAAGCAGCCAGGTCAAGGAGCTCCGCGCGGGCCATCCGGACGGCCACGGGAACTTTGTCGCCGCAACCGCGACTCTGGCGGCTGGCACTGTGACGATTGCAAACCGTTCACTCATCAACCAGCGCGCCATCTGCCCGGCTGTGGACACGATCACTGTCGACGGCCAGCCGCAATCCTTCAGCTTTCCTCAAACCCAGGGGCAGGAACGCATCAGCACCGCGGAAACTATCCGCGCTTTCCGCATGTCTCTCAACACGCTCGGCGACGGCTTCATTGAATCCATCGCGGACCAGACTCTCCTCGATCTGGCATCATCCCAGTGCTCGCGCACGCGTGGCGCCATTTGCGGCGAGGCCGTGCATGTTCCTGTTCTGGAAGCCAACGGCGCACTTGCCGTCGGCCGCTTCGGATGGAAGGACCAGCATGCTTCGCTTCTCTCGTTCTCCAGCGACGCCTATTTGAACGAGATGGGCATCAGCAATCGCTTGCCTCCCAACGACGTGGACGTCACCAGGCTCTGCGATGTGATTCCGGATCCCAACGACCACGACCTGGATTCGGAGGGATTCACTGACATGGATCATTTCGCTCGCTTCATGCGCGCCACAAAAGTGCCGCCTCGCGACACCGCGCTTGCCACTTCTTTGGTCGGCATAGCCGGTGCAGGCTTGTTCCACAGCACCGGATGCGACTTCTGCCACGTTTCCTCGATCACCACTGCGCCAACGGGCACGGCGGTAGCCGCGGGAGCGTTCATCGTGCCCGATTCTCTGGGCAACAAGATCATTCATCCCTACAGCGACTTCCTGCTGCATGACGTAGGCACCGGGGACGGCATCGTTCAAACCGGTGGCCAAGAGACCGCTCGCAAATTGCGCACGCCTCCTCTTTGGGGAGTGCGCACGCGCACGGAGCTGCTGCACGATGGCCGCTCCGCCACCTTCTTTGACACCATTCAACGCCACCGTGGAGAAGCCTCCCCGGTGATTGATAACTTCAACCGGCTCAACCCCGCGCAGCAGAATCAGCTCATCACCTTCCTGCGTTCACTCTAATGACGCAGCACGGGCCGGCGAGGCTTTCAGAATCCCTCGCCGGCCCTTCCATTTTCTTTGCGGCGGGCGCCCCGCTTCTTTCATCATCCTCTGTGAATCATAGGGGTGATATCCTTTCCCTGTTCTGTATCCCGAAAAGGAAGAGCAGGAGTAATGGCAAGCCTTCAGGCGCGGCTTTCGGTGTGGGTAGTCAAGTGGCGGGTCAAGCGACGTTTGAAGGGTGTGCGCGATGTTCGTGTCGCACGCCAGATCCTTCGCCCCGATCCTTTCAAAGTTCCGCCATCAATCCAAATTTCTCCCGCACAACTCGACGGCGTCTCCGGCGAACGCCTCGAGGGGCCGTCGCCAAGCGACACCGTGCTCCTCTATTTGCACGGTGGCGGCTACTTTGGCTGCTCGGCGGAGTCGCATCGTTCCATCACCGTTTTCTTTGCACTCCAGGACTTCCGCGTCTTTGCTCCAGACTATCGCCTCGCGCCAGAAAATCGCTTTCCCGCCGCCATCGAAGACGCCGTTGCCGTTTACCGTGCGCTTCTGAGCGCAGGCCACCCAGCGCAGCGCATCGTGGTCGCGGGTGAGTCCGCAGGCGGTGGTCTTACGCTCTCGCTGTTGCTCGCTCTTCGCGCCGCCGGCGTTCCGCTCCCGGCAGCCGCGGCGCTCTTTTCTCCTTGGACCGATCTAGCCGCTACGGGCGATTCCGTGCGCACCAACGCCCTGCGTTGCGCCATGTTCCATGGGACGGACATTGCCCCCACCGCGCGCTACTATCTTGGCGACACCGACCCGCGCAACCCTCTCGCCTCTCCTCTTTACGCCGATCTCTCCGGTCTTCCTCCGCTTCTCATTCACGTGGGCGCGGACGAAGTCCTGCTCGACGACTCCACGCGCCTTGCCGAACGTGCCCGAGCCGCCGGCGTTCGTGTCGAACTGAAAATCTGGCCCGTTGTCCCGCATGCCTGGCAACTCGCCCCGCATCTGATTCCTGAAGCGCGCCAATCGCTCCGAGAGAGCGCCGCGTTTCTCCGCGCTCACTCTGCACACGCGGAATCGGGCAAAGAAGAAAGCAGCGTAGCCCGCGCATGACCGAACCCGCCGCCTCTTCCGCGAACTCCGCCGTCACTAATGTTGTCGTCCTCATCGTCGGCGGCGGCTTTGCCGGCCTTTGCATGGGCATCAAGCTCCTCGAAGCCGGCATGAAATCGTTTCTCATCATCGAAAAGAGCGCAGACATCGGCGGGACCTGGTGGGACAATCGTTACCCCGGCTGCGCCTGCGATATTCCTTCTCATCTCTATTCGTTTTCCTTCGCTCCATCCACGGAATGGACCCGCATGTATCCGGGCCAGCAGGAAATCCACGACTACCTCAAGCGTTGTGTAAAGCGTTACGGACTTGCTCCGTATCTGCGCCTAAATACTCGTTTTTGCGAAGCAGTCTGGGATGAATCCGAAGGTCTCTGGAATGCCACGGTCGGTGACGGAAAGTGCATCCGCGCCCGCGTGCTGGTTTCCGGCATGGGCGCTCTGCACGTTCCTCGTTATCCGGATCTCAAGGGCATCGAGCGTTTCAAAGGTCCGGCGTTTCATTCCGCAACTTGGGATCACAGCGTGGATTTGGATAGCAAAAATGTCGCCGTCGTTGGCACTGGCGCCAGCGCCATTCAATTCGTCCCGCAAATCGCTCCCCGCGTCGGCAAGCTCCATCTCTTTCAGCGCACCCCTCCCTGGATCGTGCCGCGCCTCGATTTCGCCTTCAGTGAAAAATGGAAGAGCCGCTTCCGAAACATCCCCATCACGCGCTGGGCCTTGCGGCAATATATTTTCTGGCGCCAGGAGATTCGCGTCCTCGGCTTTCTCGGCAACGAGACGTTCCGCAAGAAGGTCGAGGCCATTGCTCTCCGCCACCTCGCGCGCAGGATCAAAGATCCCAAGATGCGCGCGGCGCTGACTCCGAATTATCAGTTGGGCTGCAAACGCGTACTTGTTTCGGACGATTTCTATCCGGCGCTCAACCGCCCCAATGTTGAGCTCGTCACCGAAGCCATCGCCGAAGTGCGCGAGCACAGCATCGTCACAAGCGACGGCGTCGAGCGCCCCATCGACGTTCTGATTTATGGCACCGGCTTTCGCGCCACCGAACCGCTCATCGGCTGTCGCGTGGTGGGGAAGGGTGGCGTGGAAATTCGCGAGGCTTGGGGAAAACGCATGTCCGCTTATCTTGGCGTCACCGTCAGTGGCTTCCCTAATCTCTTCCTGCTTCTCGGACCCAACACCGGACTGGGCCACAATTCCGTGGTCCTGATGATCGAAGCCCAAGTCCGCTACACCATGAAATGCCTGAAGCTAATGCAGCGCCGCAAGCAGCGCGTCATGGAAGTCCGCCCGGAAATCCAGCAGTCCTTTGTGGAAGAAATCTATCGCCGCATGGACGGCACCGTGTGGCAATCCGGCGGCTGCAAAAGTTGGTATCAGGACCAGCAAACCGGCGAGATTACGACGCTCTGGCCCGGCTCCGTCGTGTTGTATCTTAGTCGCACGCGCTCCGTCTCCCCGTCTGACTACCTGTTTACTTCGTGACCGCATGCTCCAGAGTCGGACGTGGCTTTTCCGGTTTGCTGGCAACCCCATTTGGCATGCCCTCCTTGGTCTGTTTCATTTCTTTCTGAGCTATACATTCAAATTTGGCGGGCCACCTAGGCCCGCAGCAGCAATTTGGCGGAGTTTCTTTACCTCAGCGTTTGCCTGCGGTAAGATCACTCCGAGAGCCCAATCGCTCATGCGCTACACGGTCATACTTCAGAAGGAAGACGACGGTGGCTACGTCGTTACCGTCCCCATTCTTCCCGGCTGCGTTTCGCAGGG
>JBGQDD010000156.1:0-7420 GCA_041495665.1 Candidatus Acidiferrum sp. | reverse complement strand
CGAACTGGAAGAGGCCATCCGCCGCTATATCGAAATCACCAACCACCGGCCCAAACCGTTCGTTTGGACCAAAACGGCCGACGAAATCCTCGCCAGCGTCGCCCGCTTTTGTAAACGTATTTCAGACTCAGGACACTAGATAGATGAAGTAGTTTTGCGGTAATTTCCCAGAGCGCATTGAGTCCCATCGCGCCGATCTTGCGTGTGGGACCTTTGCTTTTTCGCACTCATTTTGCAACATTCCAGGGAATTGCGAGTGAGTTCGCGCTTAACAAGCTTTCGCTTGCAAGCAATTACTCAGGTCAGATGGAAAGTGGTATTGCCTGCATCACCGTGCGCCGCAGAGCTTTAGATAAGTTCGACGCAGAGTAACGTTCAGAAATTTTAGATGTTTCCGAGCACTTCGGTCCACTTCCAAATCATCTCAACATTTATCTTGATTTGCACGGTACTTTCGTGGTAACATATGTTTTGATAGTCAGTTGCCATCCTCGCCGAAGCGCTCCGTATTCGGCTACCCCCTGTCCCACAATCCCCCTAGCACACTCTCCTCTAACTCCTTTCCTCACAATCTTTTATCCGACCCCCACCCCCTAAACCCTGTCGTCTCAATCTCTTGCAAGAACAGTGGGGGAGGGGTCCCGGTCTTTCCTTGTCATCTCGAGCAAAGCAAGGGATCTGCTTTTTCCTTGTTTCCCATTCCGAAAGGCTAATCCATGTCTCCCAAACCCCGCACCTCAGTCGGCGCCACCATCGATCCCCATTGCCAGCACAGCAGCCCCAAAGGCAACCGCTGTCACATGCTGATCGACGAGCATCATCGTCCCTCGAACGGCGCTGAGCGCCCGGCGCTCTGCGCCTACCACGTCGGCCGTTTGAAAGCGACCGTTCCCGCTGTCGACCCCGAGATCCTTGCCGTCGAGCTTCTCGGCGACATCGACAGCTTCACAACCACCGATGCAGTCAATCTCTTCCTCGGCAATCTCGTCAAACAGCTTGCCCGCAAGCGCATCGCCCGCCGCGATGCCATCGCGCTCACCTATATCTCGCAACTGCTTCTCAGTAGCCAAGTTCCCATGGCCAGAGAAGCCGTAGCCGAGAAAGAAGCGGAGGATCTCTATCGCAATCTGGTCCAAGGTCACAGCCGCTCTCGCAGCTCCTCCGGCGAGCAGCAATCCCCGGATTGCGCTGCGGCGGCTTGCCCCGGCGCGGAATTGGCTGGAGGCCCGGGCACGGAGCATGCGCGGCGCGCAATCGTAAAACGCTGGCCGAGCCCCACGCATTGACCACCGCAGCGGGGCGGGATAGCATGCGCCGGTTCCCCTATGGCAACTCCGGACAATCCCGCTATGGTTTTTCGTTCGCGCTCCCGCGCTCTTCGCATTCTTTCCATCGGTGGCGCCATCGGCTTGGGCCTCGCCGTAGTGATTTTCTTCGGTGTCGGACGTTGGCTGTTGGTGGAGGACCCGCTTGTGAAAGCCAGAGCGATCATGGTGCTCAGCGGAGCAATGCCGTTGCGGGCCATCGAAGCGGCGAAACTCTACCGTGAAGGGTACGCTCCGGAAATCTGGCTTACCCATTCGACGGAGCCTGGCGAGACTCTGGAAGAGATGGGCATCCCCTTCTCCGGCGAGGACTATTACAACAAGCTCGTCTTGATTCACGAAGGAGTGCCGCCGGAAGCGATTCACGTCCTCGAACCACCGATTGTGAATACCGCCGACGAAATCAAAGTCGCTGCAGCTACCCTGGCGCGCGGCAACGGCGCAGCCGTGATTATTGTCACTACAAAAGCCCATACGCGGCGCGCTCGCCTGCTTTGGCGCAGGCTCGCTCCGGGCCAAGGCAGGGCCATCGTGCGCGCCGCCTCGGACGATCCCTTCAATCCCCGGCACTGGTGGCGCACCACCAGCGATGCTCTCGATGTGGTGCGCGAACTCCTGGGCCTGTTGAACGCCTGGGCAGGCCTGCCTCTGCACCCAGCGCAGTGATTTTGGAGTGCGGGAGCTTGCTCCCGCACTCCCGACCGGCACCATCGCTCGGCGATGAAGGCGGACGTAGCGGCGTCACAAGCCCAGAGTTGCCCGGAAGTTTTTTTATTTGAGGGTGCGGCTGTTTATCAGAAAAAGAAAAAGCGTTTGCGGCGCGGCGGAGGCAATTCATCTTCTAGTTCCGGAACGTGCGGCAACTGTCGCCCCTCGAAGGCCGCGAGCGGATTGTCCTGAAACAAAGCGCGCGCCTTCTCCTGGCCAAACCGATCGACCACGACGTTGTAAGCAGGTTGCAGACGGAGCGGCCGGGTTCGCGTATTGTGCGCATCGCTGGCCACGAAATGGATGAGGCCCTCGCCGATCCACCGCAGCGCATCCTGCTGGGCGCCGGCGCCGAAGCTTCCGGTCAGCGCGCCTCCGGTCACCTGCACGAAGCAGCCCTGGCGCACCCACTTTTTCAGGCGCTCCGGATGCGAGCGCAAAATGCCGTTGCGTTCCGGGTGGGTGATTACCGGCTGGACGCCGCCGAGCTGAATTTCGTGCAACGTCTGGTCCATCGAAGGCGGAATCGAAAACTCGTTGAACTCCACAAGAAGGAAATCGAGCTGATTGATGCAATACTGCCGGGCATCCTTACGCAACGATCCGAGATTCTCCGGGTTGAGATGAAAATCGCAGCCGGTGGCGATTTTCAACCGGTCACCGATTTTCGCTTGCAGCTCATCACGAAGCTGGCGCACGTGCGAAAAATCGAAAAGGTACTCGTTGCTGGAGTGCGGCGTCGCGACGACGTGTGTAATTCCATCGGCAGTCGCGGACTCCGCCATGGCCAGCGATTCGTCCATGTTGGCGGGGCCATCATCGAGACCCGGCAGAATGTGGCAGTGCAAATCGACCATCTAGGTAAACCGTCCTTAGTGCCACCAAGCACTGAACGCTTGCAACGCGCCGAGCGCGAACAGTATCCCCGCAAAGATCTGGCGCATCAGCCGCGGCTTGATCCATTTGGCCACTTTTCCTCCGGCGATGCCGCCCAAAAACACGCCGGGGATCAGCAGCAACCCCGTTTTCCACGAGACGAATCCTTGGTTCGAATAGGCCATCAAGGCCAGCACTCCCGTGGGCGGTATGAGCGCGATCAACGAAGTTCCCTGCGCGCGATGCTGGCTGAAAGCAAACAGCAGCCCGAGGAGCGGCACCAGAAGGACGCCACCACCAACGCCAAACATTCCCGCGGCAACTCCGCAGACACATGCAACCGCTAAGATTCCCGCGCCGCGGCCCATCGCATCAGACACGCGCTTTCTCCTCGTCGCTGTCGACCACGTTCGTATCTGGGTGCGTCTTTCTCCAGAGCAGGAACGCCGCTAGCATCAGGAAACATCCAAATGCTCCTTTTAAGTGCCGTGATGGCATGTGAAGCGCGATCAAACTCCCTGCATACGCGCCGAAAAACATTCCCAGCGCACACAAAATTCCTGCATGCAAATCCACCTGGCCCTGTTTCCAGTATTCGCGCAAAGCGCCGAGCCCGAGGGGCGGCAGCAAGATGAAAAGTGAAGTGCCTTGCGCCAGATGCTGATCCGTGTGCAAGAGGTAGACCATGGCCGGCACGAGAACGACGCCACCGCCGATGCCCAGGAGGCCCACCAGCACACCAACACCAAGTCCCAGCAGAAGAATGATGAATGTCATGGTGACTGGACTGCTCTGTGCGTATCGCCTCGATGATTCGAATCAAGCTCTTCTATCTTCCACCCTCCGGCGTCTGGCGGCAACCTGCGTTAAACAAGCGGTAACACAGGAAAATGCGCGGCTTTTTTTGTTTGCGCGGAACCTGCTATATTTACTTGTCTTTGTCACGTCGGCGCTGTGGCCTGCTGGCGGCTGTGCAGCCGCCAGCAACGCGGTATCCCCGAAAACGTGAATCCCTTGATCCCGACCACGTCGGAGTCAGGCATAAAGAGGAGTGCGACGGAATACATGCCGATCGACCGGAAACCCGAGTTTTTCAAAGGCGCCCAGCTCAAGGTGGGAATCATCGGCTGCGGCTACGTCGGCCTGCCGCTGGCGCTGCGCTTCGCCGAAGCGGGGCACAAAGTCACGGGATTTGATGTTGATCCCCACAAAGTGACGATGCTTAATGCCGGCAAGTCCTACATCGAACACATTCCTCAAAATAAGATTCAGCAGTTCGTGAACAGCCGGCACTTCAGCGCGACCAGCGATTTCGCGAAACTGAAAGACGCCGACGCCATCCTCATCTGCGTTCCCACGCCGCTCGATGAACGCCGCGAACCGGACCTGAGCTACGTCGAGCAGACGGCCATTTCCATTTATCCGCATCTGCAAAGGGGACAACTGGTGGTCCTCGAATCGACGACATACCCGGGGACAACGGAAGAATTGGTTCTGCCAATTCTGGAGAAGAGCGGTTTGCGCTGCGCCATCGCTGCGGGGCCGGAAAATGAAAATATCGCGTGCGATTTCTACCTGGCCTTTTCGCCGGAACGCGAAGATCCGGGAAATAAACAGTTCGGGCTGGCGCAGATTCCGAAGGTGGTTGGTGGATTGAACCCGCCGAGCGGCCGCGCCGCACTCGCGCTCTACACGCAGGTCGTGGCCCGCGTCGTTCCGGTCAGCTCGACGCGTGCAGCGGAAATGGCCAAGCTGCTCGAAAATATTTTCCGCTGCGTAAACATCGCGCTGGTCAACGAGCTCAAGCAGCTCAGCTTGCGCATGAACATCGACATCTGGGAAGTGATCGACGCCGCAGCGACCAAGCCCTTCGGTTTCATGCCGTTTTATCCGGGCCCGGGCCTGGGCGGCCACTGCATTCCGGTGGACCCTTACTACCTTTCCTGGAAGGCGCGTGAATATGATTTCGCGACACGCTTCATAGAGCTAGCCGGCGAAGTGAACACCGCGATGCCTTATCACGTGGTCGATGCGGTCGCCAATTCGCTGAACGAGCACAAGAAGAGCATGAAAGGGTCGAAGATTCTGGTGCTCGGCGTGGCTTATAAGAAGGACGTGGATGATCTGCGGGAATCGCCGACGCTGAAAATCATGCAGCTTCTACAGCAGCGCGGCGCGCTTCTGGATTACAACGATCCTTATTTTCCGCAACTGCACAAGATGCGGCACTACAATTACGAAAACATGAAGTCCGTGCCGCTCAATCCACAGACGCTGGGAAGCTACGATGCCGTGATTATCGCCACCGACCATTCCAGTTACGACTACGTGGCAATTGTGGATGCCGCCAAACTGGTCGTCGATACGCGCAACGCCACGCGGCGCGTCATGCGCCACCGCGAAAAAATCGTGCTCTGCTAGGCTGAAATGACCTCGTCTGCCGAAGAAATTCGCCGCCAGCTCGAGGAAAGCGCTCGCGTCAAACAGAGTTTTTCCGGCGAACTGATCGGCCGGATCGCGCAATTCGCGGAGAAATCCGCAGCCGCCCTGCGCAGCGGCGGCAAGCTCGTTTTTTTCGGAAATGGCGGCAGCGCCGCGGACGCTCTGCATCTCGCCGCCGAACTGGTCGTCCGGCTGCGAACGGAACGCCCGGGCCTGGCGGCTCTGGCGCTCACTACGAATCCTTCGGTACTGACTGCGGCGGGCAACGACTACGGATTTGAACGGATCTTTTCCCGCCAGATTGAGTCCCTCGTCGCCCCACAGGATGTTCTGGTTGCGCTCTCGACGAGTGGAAACAGTTCGAATATTGTCCGCGGCGTCGAAGCGGGTCGTGCTCGCGGTGCATACTTAGTTGCGTTCACAGGCGGGACCGGCGGCACGCTCGCCAGCAAAGTTGATCTACTCTTGAACGTTCCGTCGCAAGACGCGCAGCGCATCCAGGAATGTCACATCACCATCGGCCACATCGCTTGCAGCCTGATTGAGCAGCTTGTGTGAGGATGAGTGTTGATTGGGATGAAGTAGCGGCGCGGCCCGCCTCCCCGACAGGAGTCGGGGTAAATGCCAGGCGGGCCCTAGTTCGCTTTCAACAGCTCAACGCGGGCGGTGGCGAAGGGCATGACGGCCTCGAGCAGGACCGGTGTCCGCGCCGCGTTATTCGCCAAATACAGCGTGAAAGAGGCGTCTTTTTTCTCGATGCCGTTTTCGAAAACGCGAATGTTGACCCTGGAAGCTGTGAAACTTCCCGCCGGAACCGTGACGCTGGCCGAAGCCCCTGCCAGCCTGGCGCGCACGTCGTACAGTTTGTGCCCGTCATAGACCGGGCTGCGCACTTCCGGTGTTTTCGCCCAATCCACATTGCGAAGGTATTGCATCATGCCGAGAGGATCGCGCGTCCCCGGCAGCACGCGCGTCTGCGTCGCGTCCGGCGGCGCCGGCTCCTTGCCCGTCGCGGTCATGCGCTGGACGGACTCTACTTTCTGCCCGCGCTCGCTCAAGTGCATCTCATACTGCAAACTCGCCAGCGTGCCGGCATCGCTGTAGGAATCGAACTGATCGTCCAGCTCGAAAACCATGCGCAATGGATTCTGGGTGTGCGCAAAGGCCTGCAAATGCCAGGTGCTCTTTCCCAGGAAATTGCCCCGCCCGGCAACCTGCAACCGCAGAGTCGCCACATTGTCGAGCTTGGAAACGTTAGCGGTATATTCGAGAACTTCACCGGCCCGCAGAGCTAACCCTGTGTCAACGGGAGGTACGGCTTTCTTCGAATCGGTCGGCAAGGTTGACTTCACTGCCGCGGCGCTTGCGGGCTTTTCCGCCGAGGGCGCCTCACGGAAACCGGGCGGCTCAGCGGATACGACCTCGGGGAGATGCTGCTCCGCGCGCGCATGCAACCAGTAAAATGCTCCCGCGGCGCAACCCAGCGCGGCCAATGCTGCAATGCCAACTGTGGTCTTGAGGCTCATGCTCTTTGTGTGACGCTCCCTGGAATCAACCGCTTGCCCGCGGCGCTTCCGTCGTACAATATCCTTCCGTACGCGGAAATCATCCGGCTCCCTTCGCCGGCTCGCCGCGAACTATGAGCGTATCAAAACGCGGGCCGGTCGTCTTTCCCGGGCTCGCGTCATATGCTGCGGTGGCAACCTGTCGTTGGCAGACAAGATCCTCGGCCGCAAGGCGGCCGCAAGAGCTAGGAGGATTTCCTGAATGCGCTACCTCGTCACAGGCGGCGCCGGCTTCATCGGGTCCAACACGGTGGACGAACTCGTCCGCCGCGGCCATAGCGTTGTCGTTCTCGATGACCTGTCTTCCGGCAAGGAAGACAACCTGGCGGAAATCCGCAACAAGATTACGTTCATCAAGGGCAGCATCACGGACATTGAGGTGGTGCGGAAAGCCATGCACGAAGCGGAATACGTGCTGCACCTTGCCGCGCGCACATCCGTGCCGCGCTCGGTCAAGGACCCCATTGAAACGAACAAGATCAACATCGACGGCACCTTGAATGT
>JBGQDD010000155.1:0-7422 GCA_041495665.1 Candidatus Acidiferrum sp. | reverse complement strand
GACGGCAAAAACCGCCGTCCCTCCGGTCGAAATGACAGATTTGGTGGAGGGGCAGGGGAAAGTAGGGGATGCCGGGCTCTCCCTGCAGGGGACGCAGGGAGTCCCCGCAAACCGGGGCAAAGCCCGGCGCTACGAAACCAAATGCACCGGCTTCGGAAAGCGTCCGCTACAACGGCGTCGGAGAGGGCACCCGCCGCGAAAACGGGGAGGAGAAAAGCGCACAGCCAGGAATGGCTGTGCCACTAAGGCAGGGCGGCACAGGCAAGCAGCCACTCAATGGACTGTAGAGTGACCGGGAAAAGCGGAACGCAGAGGGTTTGACAGGATTACAGCAGCACCCTACGATCTTCCCGCGGAGGAATCGCGTGATGCTGAACTCTGCCTTGACCAAAAAGCGAGGCGATGTGCGCAGAAGCTGGGGACAAGCCCAGTTGATTCTTGCATTTTTTGCGCTGTCGCTGTTCGCCGCCGATACGCCAACCGCGGTTGGCACCGCTGATCAGCAACGTTTCTTGACCGACATTAAAACGCTGACCGCTCCCGGGATGGAGGGCCGCGGCGACGGCGCCAAGGGCCTCACCAGAGCTGCGCACCTCATCGAACAGCGCTACAAATCCCTCGGTCTCCAACCCGCCGGCAAGAACGGTTTCTTCCAGCCCTTCGACGTTATCACTGGCCGGCGCCTCCGATCGGGGAATCGCCTTCAAGAAGCTCCTCATTCGGAGGACGTCTCCGTTGAGCATAGGAAATACAAGCTTCTTGAAGAGTTCATACCGCTGAGCTTTTCTGCTAATGGCTCGGTGGATGCCCCGCTGGTTTTCGCGGGCTACGGGATCACCGCGCCGGAGTTTTCGTACGACGAATATCAAGGGCTCGACACGAAAGGCAAAATCGTTCTTGTTCTCCGCGGGGAACCTCCCTCGCTGGCGGCAAAATCAAAGGAGGGCGGCCACACGCCGCACGAGTCGGTCATATCCAAAGCTATAAATGCCAAAAATCACGGCGCCAGCGCAATCATCGTCGTCAAGGGAAAACTGCCTAAAGGAGAAGAGGATGTTCTGCCGCGGTTTGGCGACGCGGAAGGACCCGAAGACGCGGGAGTCCTCTGTTTGCAAGTGAAGAATTCCGTTGCTGACACCTGGTTCAGGAATCGTGGAAAGGCTTTGAGCGATGTGCAAAGAGAGATCGACGATTCCGTAAAACCCAGCCCTGTGCTCGCCGGAAGTTCAGTGAAGCTCGCTCTTTCTGTCACGGTGAATATCGAGGCGATGCACGCCACCGTCAACAACGTGCTGGCCTATCTACCCGGAAAAACCGATGAATACGTTATCCTCGGCGCGCACTACGACCATCTCGGCCGCGGCCAATCTCATTCGCTGGCGCCTTCACAGATTGGCCAAGTCCATCCTGGCGCGGATGACAACGCTTCGGGCACCGCGGGCGTTCTCGAACTCGCCCGGCTTTTTGCTCCGCTCAAGGGCCAGCTGCAACGCGGGATTCTGTTCGCGAACTTCGCCGGCGAAGAACTCGGCCTGCTCGGCTCCGCCGAATGGGTCAAGAATCCCACCCGGCCGCTCGACAAAGCCGTCGCCATGCTCAACATGGACATGATCGGGCGCATCAAAAACGAAAAGGTTTACATCGGCGGCCTCGGCACCGGCAACAGCTTTCAATCCGTCCTGGACCAAGCCGAATCCCACACGGCCTTCAAGTACGAAAACTCCCCCGGTGGCTACTCCTCCAGCGATCACACATCCTTTGTTACCAAACGCATTCCCGTGCTTTTCTTTTTCTCTGGTCTTCATAGCGACTATCACAAACCCTCGGACACCTGGGAAAAAATCAACGCCGAGTCCGCCGCGCACCTGCTCGATCTGGTGTCCAATGTCGCCTTGCGTTTGGATAATGCTCCCGATCGTCCCACGTTCGTCGCCGTGGTGGAAAATTCCAATCCCCACGCGGGTACGCCCGGCAGTGGCGGTGGCGGTTACGGCCCGTACTTCGGCTCCATCCCCGACTTTGGCCAAATCGAAAATGGCGTCCGCTTTTCCGATGTAAAGCCCGGTTCCCCTGCCGCCAAAGCCGGTTTCCGAGCCGGAGACGTCCTCACCCAATTCGGCGACAAACCCATCAAGAATATTTACGATTTCACTGACGCGCTGCGCCGCAGCACAGTCGGCGACAGCGTGCAAGTTACCGTCCTGCGCGACGGCAAGCCCGTCACCGCCTCTGTCACCCTGGAGCAGCGGAAATAGGCAGGAGACCGAATGACAGATTCAATGATCCGAAGAGGCGTGCATGGGTCGTTTTTGTCATTTGCCCTTGTTGCTTTCGCCTCCGTGCTCCACGGTTGGATGACTAGCGACCGGGCTCCGCAAAACACACTACCGCCGGCAACCTCCGGCCCGCCGACTGTCCCGGAAGAGGCCAAGCATCTGAAAAACGTGCGGCAGCTTACCTTCGGTGGCCAAAATGCTGAAGCCTACTTTTCTCTCGACGACAAATCTCTGATTTTTCAGCACCAAGGCGAAGGCGTTCCGTGCGACCAGATTTACACGATTGCCGCGGACACGCCCGACGGAAAGCCTGCCACACCCAAGCTCGTAAGCACCGGCAAGGGCCGCACCACTTGCGCTTATTTCTTTCCTTCCGGCAATCGCGTGCTCTTCTCTTCGACTCACGCGGCTAGCCCGGTCTGTCCGCCGAAGCCGGACTACTCCCACGGCTACGTCTGGCCGATTTACGATAGCTATCAAATCTTTACCGCCAAGCCGGATGGCAGCGATTTGAAGCAACTCAGCCACGCGCACGGCTACAACGCCGAGTCCACCATCACCCGCGACGGGAAGCACATCGTCTTCACTTCCACGAGCAACGGCGACCTCGACATTTACGCGATGAATGCCGACGGCTCCAACGTGAAGCAGCTCACCAACGAGCTGGGTTACGACGGCGGCCCTTTCTGGTCTTACGATGGCAAGAAAATCGTCTATCGCGCCGAGCATCCCAAAACGCTCGAGGAAATCGCCGACTACAAGAATCTGCTTTCGAGAGGTCTGATCCGTCCTGGCAATCTGGAAATCTGGGTGATGGATGCGGAGGGTTCGAACAAGCACCAAGTGACCCACAATGGGGCCGCGAATTTTGCGCCGTACTGGCATCCTGACGGAAAACGCATCGTCTTCGCGTCGAACATGGCCGATCCGAAAAGCGGCCGCGATTTCGACCTCTACCTCATCAACGAAGACGGCACTGGCATCGAGCGCATCACCTACGCACCCGATTTCGACGCCTTCCCCATGTTCTCTTCCGACGGCAAGCGGCTGGTGTGGGCCTCCAATCGCAACGGCAAAGCCCCGCATGAGACCAACCTCTTCCTCGCCGATTGGTCCGACTAACTCCCTCGGCCAACTCCGCTTCCGGCAGCCTAACAGGTGAGTGCCGGATAAATGCGCTCACCGAAACTGAGCGACGACCATTTTCTGGCCAGTTTTCTGAAGGAGTGCCGGTTGGTCCTGGGCAGGGAAGAGGACGGATTCAGGACAGAACATTTTGAGGGCGCAGAGCGCCAAGGCCGCTTGAGGCTTTTTCACTCTTACTTCGGAGTAGTGACGAGTTTGGCGGCAGGGGAAGCGGCGCGCTGCTCGGCGCGTCTTTCTTGTTCCACGTGCTGGGTGCACTCGGCGATTTCGTCATCGATGGACTTGATTTCGCGAGCCAGGTGAAAGTTTTGAGGGTCTTTTGCGTACGTTGCGAAAAGCGAATTCCGCTTGGTTTTTAAATCGTCGCGTTTCTTCTTCCAAACACCGGCAGCAACCATGGGTTTAACCTCGAAACCAGTGTGCGCTCTTTTAGGGCCTGAGGATAGAGGCATAAAGGGATGTGCCTCGATTAGGATACCGGCGATTTTCCGGGCGCGTTGATACGAGATTGAACGGACAGGAATGGCTGTGCCACGAGAATCGAAGAGGCCGGCCGCCGCTACGAAAAGCTTGCGGGGAAAAGAAGGGCGCAGCGGTGCTGCGCCCCTACAAGAGCAAGAAAGCTAGGAGCGGAAGAGGACGGATTCGCGCTGGAACATTTTGACGGCGAGAAAAAGTCCCATGGCCGCGTAGACGCTACTGGACAGAAAGATGAGCAGAATGTAGTTCCAGTGGAAGGTGCCGGCGACGATTTCCTTGCAGACGAGGCTGGTGCTGAGGATGGGGATAAGGGCGAGCTTAGCGGTGAGGTCGATTCCCGGTAAGAGAGAAGCGACGGCAGGAATGACAACGACGAAGGTCATCGGCGTAAGGTAGCTTTGAGCTTCCTTGTAGGTCTTGGCAAAAAGTGAGATGGTCAACAAAACAGCGGCAAACAAGACGGCTAGGGGTAAGGCCATCAAGAATACGGCAAAGACCGTGGCCAATCCGATGTGGAGCTGCAGGACGGCGGCATCCTTCGCAGGCATAGCTCCTGATCTACCGACAACATAAAAGGATGTGCCCATCGAGATGATGGAAAGAATTGCGGTGGTAAGAGAAGCGGAGAGAACGAGAAAGAACTTACCAAGGACCAGATCCAAACGGGAGATAGGGCTGGAGAGGATGGTTTCCATGGTGCCACGTTCTTTTTCGCCCGCAGTAAGATCGATAGCGGGATAGATGGCGCCGGTCATGGAGAGCAAGATCACCATATAGCCGAGAAGACCGCCGAGAGCCGCTCCACTGACTTTTTCAGGGGGTGCGACGTTTTCCTGTTTCACCTCGAAAGGCTTGATGATGGAAGCGGGAACGTTTCGGGCGCTGAGGCGGCTGGCGATGACGGTGTCGCGGTAGTCCTTGAAGAACTTCTCGATGCGGTTGGCGCCAAAGGAAGACTTTAACTCTCCCTCGTAGAAATAGATCTTGACGGTCTGCTCTTGGCCGCGACCCAGAGCAGAGTCGAATTCCTTGGGAATTTCAACGGCGGCGCGAATCTCCTTTTCGGAAATCCGTTTTTTCCAGTCGTCGCTGGAAGGCACGATTTCGAGCTTGTCGACTTCACGAAGTTTCGCCAGGACTTGGGGTGAATCTTCGCCGCCCAACACGATGATTTTCGGAATTTCCTTCTCGGCCTTGCCAATCATCACGGTCGTGAGGGAAATCATGCCAACCATGAGGATCGGGAAAGCGAGCAGTGGGACGAGGACGGTAGAAATCAGAGTGCGGCGGTCGCGGAGCCACTCGGTGAGTTCCTTGCGATAGACGATGCCGACATTGCGGAAGATCATGACTCAAGCCTCCGAGTTCGAATGGAGCGGGCCGACGACCTTGACGAAAATTTCTTCAAGATCGTTTTCGGCATATTTATCGCGGAGTTGCGTCAAGGTGCCTTCGGTAAGAAGCTTCCCATCATGGATGATGCCGATGGTGTCGCACAGTTTTTCGACTTCGCTCATGACGTGGGTGGAGAAGATAACCGTTTTCCCGTTGTTACGGCACTCGCGAATGAAGGAGGTGATAGTGCGGGCGGTCATGACGTCGAGGCCGAGAGTGGGCTCGTCGAAGATCATCACCGGGGGGTCGTGGACGAGAGTGCGGGCGATGGAAGTTTTCTGCTTCATGCCGGTGGAGAGCTTGTCGCAGCGGCGGTCGCGGAAGCCGTTCATGTCGAGGCGGGTGAAGATATCGTCGACCCGCTTTTTCAGCGTGGCTTCGTCTAAGCCGTTGAGGCGGCCAAAGTATTCGACCATCTCCTGCGCGGAGAGACGGGGGTAGAGAGCAGTTGCGGTGGAAAGGAAGCCGACATTGGCGCGGACCTTTTCCGGTTCATCAACGACGTCGAGGCCGCAGACGAGGGCGGTGCCGTCGGTGGGCTCGAGGATGGTGGCGAGCATGCGAAGGGTAGTGGTTTTGCCGGCGCCGTTGGCGCCGAGGAGACCGTAGATCTTGCCCGGCAGGCAGGTGAAGCTGACATTATCGACGGCGCGGATTTCACCGCGCTTCTTGTCCTGGAAACGCTTGGACAGGCCACGAGCTTCAATCATCGAAGGACCCCTCGCTAGGAGTTCGTAAGACAAGGCACAGCGTGTTCACAGTGTACTACGCGGGGTGCGGGGAAATGTTACATGCAGGGGATAGGGACTACGGGATAGGGAACAGGAGAAAAGAAAAACGCTGCCAATGGCAAATCGATCTAGCGGCTTCGAAAAGCAGGAATTAACGGCGGGGGTTCAGCCTTTGTGGCAGATGGGACACTGCTTGGCATCAAACCGATCGGGACTGACGCGGAACATATTATTGCACTGGATGCAGACGCGGTGGATGACAGGACTTACGACGGCGCCGGGCTGAGTTGGTCTTTCCAAGGCGCCCGGAGTAGGTGCGACGGTTTTCACAGGAAGGCTCTCGGCCGACATGGGTGGATTCTAGCACGACGAAGTCTCACGCCCATAGGGAGTCTACGGCATCCCTGGGATACAAAGAAGGCATCCGTTAGAGGTGAGAGACGCTCGACGCGGGGAATGGGCTAGGAGAGGGCGTGGCGCAGGATAAACAACGCCAGCAACGAATCTAGAGAAAGCCGCACGGCTCTTGCTAGAATGAAGTGCCTTGGCGCCTACTTGACAGGGGTCAAGAAAGCCACGGACAAGTAAGAGGAACGCTGCGCCAGAGGGATGTGCCCTTGCGCCTTGCGGAATGCAAAGTGCGGGCCCGCGCAGAATAGGAAAATATGGATCGCAGGCTGCGAAACAGAATCTTGCTCTACCTGGCGCTGGCAGGAGTGCTGGCGTACGTGCTGATCGAATTGAGCGGGCGAAAGCCCGTGCCGAAGATTTCGGCGGTGACGCCGATGCGCGAAAACCTGGTTTCGTCCATCAGCAGCAATGGAAAGGTAGAGCCCATCTCGCCGTACGTGATGCGAGCGCAACTGGACACGTTCGTGGAAAAGGTGCGCGCCACAGAGGGACAGACGGTCAAAAAAGGGCAAGTGATTCTGGAATTGGATGTAAAGGATGCGGCGGCGAAGCTCTCCGAGGCGAAGGGCAAGCTCCTGCGGGCACAGGACGATTTGCGGGCCGCCAAGGCGGGCGGCAGAACGGACGATGCGGCGAGAGTTACGGGCGACCTGGCAAAGATGCAAGCGGAGCGCGATCGGCTGCAGAAGAATCATGAGGTGCTGCAGCGGCTGATCGCGCAGCAGGCCGCGACGCAGGACGAGCTCGCGGCGAACGACCTGGCCTTGACGAAAGCGCAAGCGGAAGTGACGCGGCTGGCGGCGGCGAAACAGGAGTTCGAACGGAGCGTGAAACTGGACACGGACCAGGCCGCGCTGCACGTGCAGCAGATCCAAAACGAAGCAGCCGCGCTGGATGAAAAGGTGCGGCAAGGACGAATCACCGCGCCGGCGGATGGAACGCTGTACTCCTTGCCGGTGAAAGCCGGGGATTACATAAAGCTG
>JBGQDD010000154.1:0-7430 GCA_041495665.1 Candidatus Acidiferrum sp. | reverse complement strand
CGACCACGACGCCTGCATTCTCTGCGACCGCTGCATTCGCGGATGCGACGAAATCAAGAACAATTTTGTTCTCGGCCGCATGGGCAAAGGCTATTCCGCGGGCATCGCGTTCGATCTCAATTCACAGATGGGCGATTCGACGTGTATCTCTTGTGGCGAGTGCATGGTCTCCTGCCCCACCGGCGCGCTCACCAACAAAAGCGTTGTGGGTACCGCGATCGCTGTTGGTGCAGACGCGCAAGGATTCGAAGCCGAGGATCTACTGCAGATCCCAGTTTTCAAGGGCGTCTCCGGCACATTCCTCGAGCTGAATCGCGGCGCAATCGTCAAACGGCGCTTCCGCAAGGGCGAAATCATCTGCCGCGAAGGCGAATTCGGTTCCACCGCTTTCTACATTCTCGAAGGCCAAGCCAAAGTCTCCATTTCCACTCCCATTGCTCACGTCAAGACCCAGGGCGGCGCCAAAGGACTTTTCAAGCGGCTGAGCAGCACGCTCGTCGCGCGTGAAGAAGACCAACGCGCGGAGGAAACGCGCGACAGAACCATTCCCATCGATGCTTCCGTTGATCTCGCTTACGGCAATCCCGTTGCCGAGCTTGGCCCCGGCGACCTCTTCGGCGAAATGACCTGCATGAATTTTTACCCGCGCTCCGCCACGGTGATCGCGGAATCCGATGTCGTCGCTTTCGAAATGCTGCGCAACGTTCTCGACATTATGTTGAAGAACAAAACTTTCCGCGCACAGCTCGACCAGACCTATCGCCGGCGCGCGCTTGAAAATCACCTTCGTGGCGTGCCCATGTTCGCGGATCTTTCGCCGGAATTCATCGCACACCTCAAGGAAAGCGTGGAGCTGCAGCGCTTCGCCCCTGGCCAGGTCATCGTTCAGCAGGACGCCCCGGCGGAGAGTTTCTATCTCGTGCGCATCGGTTTCGTGAAAGTTACGGAAAACTATCCGGGCGGCGAGCTGGTTCTGGCTTATCTCTCTCGTGGTGACTACTTCGGCGAAATCGGCCTCCTCGGCAATGGCGTTCGGACGGCCACTTGCATCGCTCTCGATCACGTCGAACTCGTTCGCATCTCCGGCGACGATTTCCGCGACATGGTCGCCCGGTTCCCCAGCGTTCGAGCCGGCCTCGAAACCGTCGCCGCCGAACGCCACGCCGCAAATCAACAGCGCATGCAAATGGTTCACAACGTCCCTATCGATCAATTTCTCTCGCAAGGGTTGATGGAAGCGCAGAGCCTGCTGATTCTGGATTTACAAAATTGCACGCGCTGTGATGCTTGCGTAAATGCTTGCGCTGACGCACACGACGGCATCACGCGTCTCGTCCGCGATGGCCTGCGCTTCGACCAATATCTCGTCGCCACAAGTTGCCGCCAGTGCCGCGACCCGCTCTGCATGATCGGCTGCCCGGTCGGCTCGATTCGAAGGCGAAATTCTCTTGAGGTCATCATCGAGGATTGGTGCATCGGCTGCGGCCTCTGCGCGCAGAATTGTCCCTACGGCAACATTAATTTGCATCCCTTCGAAGTGATGGTGGACGATCCGGAGCGCGCCGGGCGCAAGAAGGCGGCGATCAAGCAAAAAGCGACTTCGTGCGATCTCTGCACGCACTTGAAAGAACCGAGCTGCGTGTATGCGTGCCCGCACGACGCCGCGCACCGCGTCGACCCGCGCACATTTTTCGCCGACATGCTCGGCCAGGGCGCCGCGAAATGAGAATGGACCGAACTCAACGCCGCTGGGCTCTCGCATCGCTGGCATTTCTTGCGATAGCTGCGGTCGTGTACGTCCCCTATGCATCGGAATCGCCGCAAGGCCCGCAGGGTGGCAGCGCCATCGGACTCACGTTTGGCATCATCGGTTTCGCTTTCATGATATTTGCGGCGCTTCTTGGCGCGCGAAAACGCGTCCCCACGTGGCGTATCGGCCGCGCACAAGCCTGGATGCGCGTGCATCTCTGGCTTGGCTTTCTCGCCCTGCCGATTATTTTATTTCATGGTGGATTTCATTTCGGCGGCACGCTCACGCGCGTGTTGATGTGGCTGCTCATCATTACTGTTTTCAGCGGCGTGTTCGGAGCAGCACTGCAGCACTACGTCCCACGCGTGATGACATCCGACGCGCCGCTCGAAACGATTTACGACGAAATCGGCCGCGTGCGCTCGCTCCTGCGCGAAGAAGCGGATCGCGCGGTCGAGTCTCTCTGCGGCAATATGGAACTCTTAAAGAATTCAACCGAAGAAGGCCAGCGCGCGGGAGGTTTTACTGCGTTGCGGACCATGGCTGCTTCCGCCGTTCCGCTGCGCACTTCAGCCGCCGTCAGCGCGGGCGCGAGCGCTGCCGTGGCCGCGGCTCCAGAAATTATTTTGTTGAACGAAGAAGAAAGCGCGCCGCTCCGCCGTTTTTACCGGAACGAAATGCGTCCGTTTCTGGAGCGGCCGAAACAACATGGCCAGCGTCTCGGCGACGCCGCGAAGGCGAGCAGCACATTCTCCGGACTGCGCACATTGCTGCCCGCGGCTGCGCACGTTACGCTTGCGGACCTCGAAGACATTTGCGACGAAGCGCGGCAACTCGCGCGCCAGGAAAGATTGCACCACTGGCTGCACGGCTGGCTGCTGCTGCACATCCCGCTTTCGCTCGCATTGATTTTGCTCGGCGCAGTGCATGCGGTGATGGCTCTACGATATTAAAAAAGTGGCGAGTGACGAGTGGCGAGAACAAGAACAACAAAAAAGCTGGCGCAGCGCATCGACCTTAACTATTTCAAGCGGCCGACGCCACTGAAGCGCGCGAAATTCTGGCTCAGCCTTCTGCTGCCTCTACTCGCGCTGGTCTGGATCGCCGAACGCACCATTTTCAAAGACTCTCGCGTTTACAGCAGCGGACGATTGTCCGAACCCCATGCCGTTCTCGAAAAAGAATGCGCCGCCTGCCACGTCCAAAAGTCCGGCACATTTTCCGCGAAGGCTGCCGACAACGCTTGCCTCGACTGCCACGACGGACCTATACACCACCCCGTAAGTATCGTCGGCAGAAAAGAGCTCGCGTGCGCCGAGTGTCATGCCGAGCATAGAGGCCGCGTTGACCTCTCCGCCGCCAGCAATCAAACCTGTGCCGAATGCCATTCCGATCTCGGCGCGAATGGTGGTGCGTCGCGCTACGCTTCCAACATTCGCAGCTTCGAAGACGGCCATCCGGAATTTGCAGCGCTCCGCGCAGGCAGCTTGCACTCTCTGTTCGTCCGCAGCACTATCAGGCTCAATCATGCGATCCACATGAAGCTTATTCGTCGCGGGCCTACGGGCCCCATGGTGCAACTCGACTGCGCCGATTGCCATCGCCCGGCCGCCGTTGCACCGCCGTCAACCTACTCCGACGCAAACTATGTCGGTGCCAAGGTCAGCTACACTGATAACGGGGTACCTTTGCCTGGCAAGGCGACCACCCTCCCGCCGCGACACCCCGCCTCCGGCCGCGAACTGATGGCTCCAGTAAAATTTGCCAAGGCCTGCGCGGGCTGCCATCTTCTCACCTTCGACAAGCGCTTCGACATTGGCGTCCCACACGACGAACCGAAAGTCGTCCGCGGCTTCATTTTGAAAAAATTTCAGGAATATATCGCCGCGCATCCCGAAGCCCTCCGCGAGCGCCGCGACCCAGACCGCGACCTTATAGGAAAATCGCTACCGCCGGAATTTCAAGTCCTCACTCCTGCACAGTGGGTAGCGGAGCACCTTGGTGTCGCCGAGGAACTTCTTTGGCGCAAGACCTGCGTCCAATGCCACACGCTGTCGCTAAGGCTCGAGGGGTCTGAAACGCTGCCCAGCATCCCTCCCTGGTTACGCTCTTCCACCGACAGTAGGTTTGAGCTGAAGCCACTGCCGGACATTCTGGTCGCGCGCACCACGTTGCGCTGGATGCCGCACGCCAAATTTGACCATGACGCGCACCGTGGATTCTCCTGCGTCAGTTGTCACGAAAAGGCGCTCAAGAACACGGAATCGAGCGACGTCTTGATCCCTGGGATCGCCACGTGCAAGACGTGCCATGCGCCAGGGCCGGAGCATGCGGAATCGCGCTGCTTCGAGTGCCACACCTATCACGACTGGTCGAAACGCAAGGAAGTCACGCCGAAATTTACGCTGCCCGCGCTCCGCACTGGCGGCCGGTAACGGAGCACCGACTGAAGTCTGTGCTACTGACTTGGCGATCGCCTGTTTCGCATTCATATCTTCCTGGATCGACGCGGTTGAGATCCTCTCCGGCACACTGCAGGGTTCGCTGAGAACCTAGAGGTACCCTTGCTTTAATGCGAAGTAAAGATCTGCCGGGTGGCGGGGTAGATGCGGCGGAAGGCGGAATAGCTGGCGTTGAGGGTGGCGACGGCGGCGGGTTGGGGATTGACGCGGGAGGCGACGCGAACAGCGGCGGCGCAGGCAGCGTCGACCGTGGGCCACACGCCGGCGCCGACGCCGGCGAGAAGGGCGGCGCCGTAGGCAGCGCCTTCTTCAGCTTCGACGATTTCGACGGCATGGCCATAAACGTCGGCTTGGATCTGGCGCCAGAGCGGGGAGCGCGCACCTCCACCGCCGAGACGGATGCTGGTAACGGGGACGTTCATTTCGCGGAAGAGGGTGAAGGTGTCGCGGAGGCTGAAGGCGACGCCTTCGAGGATGGCGCGAACGACGTGGGCACGGGTGTGCGAGGCGGTCAGGCCGACGAGTGCGCCCCGCGCGTTGGAATCGAGATGGGGAGTGCGCTCGCCCATCAGGTAGGGCGTCCACAGGAGGCCATCGGAACCGGCGGGGATTTTAGCGGCTTCGGCGGTGAGCTGGTCGTAGGATTCGCGGGCGCCGGTGGAACTTGTCGCGAAGGTGTCCCGGAACCAACGCAGGGAGAGGCCGGCGGCTTGCGTTACGCCCATAACGTGCCAGCGGCCGGGGATGGCGTGGCAAAAAATGTGGACGCGTCCGCGCGGATCGAGCGCGGGGCGGTCGGTGGCGGCAAAGACAACGCCGGAGGTGCCGATAGTGGCGCTTACCGTACCAGCCGCGACGATGCCCATGCCGGTGGCCCCGGCGGCTTGGTCGCCTGCACCGGCTACCACGGGCGTACCAACGCGCAGACCTGTTTCCGCAGCTCCCTTGCTGGAAATTTTTCCGCAGACGGCGGGAGATTCGTGGAGGGACGGAAGCAAGCGCTCATCGATTTCGGCGGCCTGCAACATTTCCTGCGACCACCGGCGATGGGCCACATCGAGAAGTAAAGTGCCGGAAGCGTCGGCCATATCGGTGGCGCGTTCGCCGGTGAGTCGGAAACGGACGTAGTCCTTCGGAAGCATGACCGCGCGAACGCGTTTCCAATTTTCGGGTTCGTTCTCGCGGACCCAAAGCAGTTTTGTAAGCGTGAAATTAGCCAGTGCCGGATTGCAGGTGAGCTGAATCAGGCGTTCCGGGCCAACTTTGGCGGTCAGATCGCGGCACTGCTTTTCGGTGCGGATGTCGCACCAGATCAGCGCGGGACGAACGACGCTCCCCTGCTCGTCGAGCATAACTGCACCGTGCATCTGACCGGAGAAACCTACGCAGGCGATTTCTTCGGCGCTAAGGTTGGCACTCGCGAGCGTCTTGCGAACCGCGAGGCAGGAGGCGCGCCACCAGTCTTCGGGGTGCTGCTCGGCCCAGCCGATCTGCGGCGAAGCGAAGGGCTGATGCTCTTCCGTTGCGGAAGAAACGATGTGGCCGTGGCCGTCAATGACGATGGCGCGCGTACCTCCAGTACCAACGTCAATCCCGAGTACGTAGATAGAGCCTCCTCGACAACATCAAGATGGAACTATTGCGGACATCATATCGAGACATGGGGAGTTGGCAAAGGGTGAAAAGGTGATTGGTGACTCGTGACCCGTGACTGGTGACTCGCGGAAGTCACTGGTAGATGGCCGGAAATTTGGATGTTGGCTCCCTTCGTGGGACAGAAAAGAGAGAATTGCGATTCGAGATGGAGATTGGGGCTGGCGCAGGGAAGAATAAAGTTGCGATTGCAGTCCACGCATGCCCGTAGCAAACTCGGACCGAAAATCTTTTGACGCGGCGGCCGGAGAAGACAAAATGAAGCGGATTGCGGTGGTGACCAGCGGGGGCGACGCCTCCGGAATGAATGCGGCGATCCGAGCGGTGGCGCGCACGGCGATCGACCGCGGATGGGAGGTGCTGGGGGTGCGCCACGGCTACGCTGGACTCATCGGCGATGACTTCGTGCCCCTGGGGCCGCGCAGCGTCAGCGGCATCATCCAACACGGCGGCACGATGCTGGGCACGGCGCGATGCGAAGAGTTCAAGCAAGACGATGCACAACTCATGGCCATTCACTTCTTGCGTTCACGCGGAGTGGACGCGCTGGTCATCATTGGCGGAGACGGCTCGCAAACCGGTGCGTTGCGCTTGCTGGAGAAAGGCTTTCCGGTCGTGGGCATCGCGTCGACAATTGACAACGACTTGGCCGGCGCGGAAATTACGTTAGGCGTGGACACAGCTCTGAATGTGGCGCTGGAAGCCATCGATCGACTGAAGGTCACGGCGTCCTCGCACCAACGAGCCTTTCTGGTGGAAGTGATGGGACGAAATTGCGGCTACCTGGCGCTGGCGGCGGGCGTCGCGGGCGGAGCGGAATGCGTGGCGCTGCCGGAAATAGAGACGGACCCCGAAAGCATAGCGATGGAGCTGCGGTGCGCCTACGAACGCGGCAAGTCGCACGCCATCGCAGTCGTTGCGGAAGGCGCAAAGTACAACGCGACGGCGCTGGCGAAGTATTTCGAAGAACACCGAGAGCGCCTGGGATTTGAGTTGCGAGCCGTAAAGCTCGGCCACGTGCAGCGGGGTGGCACACCGGGAGTATTCGACCGCATTCTGGGAACACGCATGGGCGCGGCGGCGGTCGAGCATCTGGAGCGCGGCGAATTCGGCATGCTCATGGGACTCAACCGAGGCGAAATCACCGGAGTGCCGCTGAAGGAGATTGTTGGGAAGCGGAAGCCGCTCGACCCTCAACTGTTGGAGCTTGCCGGCGTTCTCGCACGTTAAGGGCCGCCGCTCCTGCCGCTAATCGAATTCGCCTGAAACGATGAACAGCGGCTTGCCCTCAATGCTCGTAAACTGCGGGCGGAGCCGCTCGGTATTGTAGTGCTCCTTGACGTTGACAATCTTCTTCGACGCGGTAACCACATCCAGTGGAACGTTGCCATAGTGGCCATTTCTCAAATTGACCAAGCGCCCGCTGATATTTTTCAGCAACAAGTCCAGCGCAAGGTTGCCGTAGGCCATGGGAGCGATGGAATCAATAGCGTCGGGATCGCCGCAGCGAACGAGGTAGCCGAGCTTCTGGATGATCACGTCGATTTTTTTGCCATTGTTGAATT
>JBGQDD010000153.1:0-7474 GCA_041495665.1 Candidatus Acidiferrum sp. | reverse complement strand
TCTCCGCGAACGCCGGGGAGAACGGATTCGAGCTGCAACTCGATGCGCGTAGTACCGGAGCGCAGGTCGAGGGCGCGAAGCTGCACGGCGTTGTTCACAACGGTGTTGATGTCGAGGAGGGTGCGCTCGGCCGGTACCTGGCGCGCGAAACTCAGAAGATTGCCCACTAGAGTTTTTGTGCGGCGCGCCTGATCGCGTATTTTTGAGGCGGTCGTGCGGGCTTTCTCCGGAACCGTGGGATCATCGGCGAGCAGATCGGAAAAACCGAGGATAGCTGCGAGCGGATTGTTGATTTCGTGCGCCGCGCCGGCTGCAAGCTGGCCCAAAGAAACGAGTTTTTCCGATTGCACGATCTGCGCCTGCAGCCGTTTCAGATTCTCGATGGATTGTTCCGACTGGGCAAGAAGCCGCGAGCGGTCCCGGTCAGCCAGATGGGTGCGCAGGAAGATCAAGAACGCGAGCGGGACCGAGGCAATCAAGGTGGCCATCAAGCGAAAATCACGAACTGCGGGATCATCATGGCTAAACCGCAGCGTATAGATCGCGAACACAGGGAGCGAAATCACCGCGGCCATCGCCAAGCGAGCCGGCCAGATATTCTCTTCCCGAGTTGCGTCTGCGTCCGTGTCGTAGGGGCTTTCGGAGGGAGCATCCAATTTGTCCTGATTTTGATAGGCGATCACGCCGGCCAGGGCGAACCAGAGGAAGTGTGAGAGCAGAGGGAGATCATACAGACTGCCCGTATAGTACCGGTCAACCGGAATGGCAACGTTAATCACCAGGGAAGTGAGCGTATAAAGAGTTGTGGCACCAAAAAGGTTGGCGTACACAATCCGCCAGATTCCGCGTGATGCCAGCCACAGGGCCGCCAGTCCGCCGGCGATGATCATGTTCTGAATGTTAGCCAGCAGATTGTAATTGTAATTGTACTGGGCGACCATCGGCGACGCATAAATCCAGGGCAAGACCGCAAAGGCATAGAGGAAAGTCCACCAGGTGAAGAGGAGCACAAAATCCAGGTAGCCGAAGCGCAATTGAATTTCACCACGCCGGCGATGCGGACGCAGCGCGAGCGCCGCCATTATGGGAATGCCGCGCAGAAAGAAGAGGATATCTCCCCCGTTTAGATCGGGAAGAGGCTTGTGAAGGTAGACCTCGTGATAGGTCCACTGGAACTGCCCGATCATCCAAAGCGTGCAGCTCATGGCGATCAGCATCCAGAAGAGATTTCGCCGCCAGTGCGGTGTGCCTGCATTCAGAAGCAGGCCGGCGTTGGCCAGGAGTGGGACGAGGCACTGCACGAGATTGCCGAAGGTGATAAGCGGTTCCGAGCCGCGCTTCAGCGACAGCGAGACGGCCGAGTAGACGACGAGGATGAAGATCCAAGTCCCAACCATCCAGGCGATTCTGCGGGAAGAAGACATACTCTAGTTATTTCCAGTGTAGGCGCGCAGGGCAGGGATGCGTGCGGGCAATCACTCCGGCTGGGCCTAAAGATAAACGAATGTCGAGCCACAACCACTCAGTGGAGCGGCTCGTAACTTAAAATTGCTGGCGGAGGAGGGGGGATTCGAACCCCCGAGACCCTTTCGGGCCTAACGGTTTTCAAGACCGCCGGTTTCAACCGCTCACCCACCCCTCCGTTTTTAATTCTAACGTATTCTATGGGTTAGAGGCGTGTTTGTGAAAAATGATGGATTTTTTTGCTGCATTTTGGTGCATTGTCACAAAATTGTCACAACTTTCTGCGAGTTTTGCGACCGCGGCTGTTTTCGACATGAGATTTGTGTGCGTGTAGCGCATGGTTACAGCAATTGTCGAATGTCCGAGCAATTGCTGGACTGTCACAATATCTACGCCTCGCGCGACCAAACGCGACGCAAAAGTGTGACGCAGCGTGTGCCAGGAAACGCCCTCGATTTGAGCCTTCTTGCAAGCTATTGCAAAACCAGCTTTTAGATCGACGAAGCGCCGGCCGGTTTCGTGGTTATAAAAGACAAAGTCATTCTTGCGGTTCATTTCCCAGGCCCTGAGCACTTTCATACCGCGCGTATTGAGTGGAACGACGCGCAGTTTGCCGGTCTTCTGAGCCAGGATTGTCAGAATGTCTTTCTCCATATCCACATCCGACCAGCGAAGCGCGAAGATCTCTCCGCTCCGCAATCCGGTATGCAAGCCGAACACAATTAGGTCTTGCATGTACGGTGGTGCATTGCGGATGAGATTCTCTTCCTCTTCCAGGCTGAGCACGCGCGGGTTGAGCGTGAACTCTCGAAAGAATTTCACGCGACGCACGGGGTTTACGGCCTGGAAGTGGTCCCAGTCGATTGCCAGATTGAACATGTGTTTGAGCAAGGCGAGCTCCCGGTTGACGGTAGAGCCACTGACCTTGGTCTGCCGCTCGAGTTTGTAAGACTCGATGTCGGCGGGGCGAATTTCAATCAGTTGTCGTTCCGCTCCGAAAAACTCTTCTAAGTGCTTGACCATCTGTTCGTCTCGCAACCAGGACCTCTTGTTGGCCTTCGCATACTCCATGTACTTTTTGCCGTAATCGGCAAAAGTGATTTTCACGGGGCGTCTGAAAACGCCTCGCGTCACCGCCGACTGCCGCACATTCAACAAGTCCTGTGCGTCGCGCCGGTTGGAGCTATACGAAGACTCTTGCACTCGCTGATGTTGCTGATCGTGGTAGTCAACCCACCAGACCTTTCCTCTCTTGTAGATTCCCATCTGCGGCTCTCTTTCTACCCTTTGCCAGCCGCGCTTGCATTCTAGCAAGGCGCGCGCGTGGTCTCTACCATTTCCGCGCAGCCCGCGCATGAATTCGGTTTTTTTCCACGAACCCTTGCAGGTCGGACATGTCGAAGCGGACGGCCCGGCCTACTTTTACAAAAGAGATTCTTCGCTGCCAGACCCAGCCATAAAGCGTGGATACAGACACGGCCAAGAACTGCGCTGCCGCGTGAATATCCACCAATCCTCTTGCCGTTGTCGCTTCTCCTCCTGTGGCCGCGTGGTGTGTCGCGGCATGCAACGAATTCTCTACGCCCATCACGGGGGTTTCGTTTTCGGACGATGATCGCTGCATATCCGGTCTTTCTTCTGTGCAATTGGCGTTCGAATGGGTGCCTGCTGCAAGGCGCGAGGCATGCTGTCTTGACGACGCTGTATTCTCGCGCACACCGAATTGGATTGAACGGGGCTTCATCTTGGCTACGCAGTTTCCGTGAGAGCGCCTCCCTCGGTTTTCTCCTGGTTGCCGTTGTTCGTGTGTTGGCCCAGCCAGGCTTTGAACTCGTCGTCGCGCTTGAAGAGGAGTTTCAGAGCCTCGGTGATGAGGTAGGACGTAGAGGAGTCGATGAACTTCGCGTAACTGTCGAGTTGGGACTTTATGGACTCCCCGACGCAGGCCTGGATCGTCACTGTCTTGGGTTGCTTGGGTGGTGCTTTGATGATTGCCATTGGTCCTTTCTGTTCATCCCTTGCGATTTTGTACTACGAGCTGTCTTACAACTCTGCTGGTTCCTCTATCTTCCCGGACGGTGGTCTCCATTCGCGTCTCCTTGCAATAGATCGATTCCGGAACTTGAAAGCACTAGTGTCGCGTTTCGCGGTTGTCATCGCGGCCCGGGACAGAAGCGCTGCCAGATTGCAATGAGGACATTCCCAGGTCGGCGAGAGCCTTGGTCACGGTGAGCCGCGCGTAATACTGCGGGTCGGTTTTATCGCCGGCACGGTGCTGCGCAATCTGCTGGATGACCTCTTCGGGTTCGTCGCCGCGGGCGAGGGCGCGTTTGGCGAAGGCCCAGTCGTGTTCGGACTGACTAAGGTTGGTCCGTGGCGAGGACTCTCGTTTGGCGCGGTTGTCGTAGGCGTGACGCGGCGAGTCCGGGGAGTCGATTTGTAGTTTGAAATCGCGGACGTGATAGGTGTCCGTGGATTCTCTGCGGGCCTCGACATAGAAGTGTGTCTCGTACTTCTTGTTGGCGAAGCCGGGGAGCCGCAAGACGCGAGTCGCGTCGGTTGCGGCGGGATCGCCACCAAACTCGCGAGCCATGGCATGCAAGAGACGTTCGGCCTCTTCGAGGTTCATGCCTTCGACTTTCCAGACGACTTGATGCTTCTCGGGCGAACTATTCAGCACGTAATTCGGCTTGGGGACGACGCTGGAGTTCTCGATGGCTTCGAGGGCTTCCGGGCCGCTGTGGTCCAAGTCGAGATAGACATGCCGGATGGACTCGATTTCTTCCTTGGTGCGTGTTGCAGCATCCTTCTTGAGCGGGTTCATCCCTATATATATGTCCGAGCCGTTTGCGTTCTTGTATCGAAGCCATGCTTGAAACTCGGGACTTGCAGCTTTCTGTGCGCTGGTGATGCGCTGGATGGTTTCGCCGAAGTCCCGGTTGAGCACGAGCATGGCAATGCGGTCGGTGGGCTCGAAATTGTCGAGAATGTATTCTGAAGCGGACGGCGGCAACGCTGTCGGTTTTTCAGCAGGATTCATACAAGCTCCTTGTGACGATCGAAAATGAATTCGTAGTTGTATTCATCTCGATCCGGATCGTAGCCGTGGATTTCCACGACTTCGGAAACGAAGCGCCGGCCTGGCCGGCGTTCAAGGTGCACGACGACGTTCACGGAATCGCCGACATTGGTTTTGATGGCGCGGTAGGGCAGGTCCACGCCGCTCTGCAAAACGCAACTCGTGAATCGGGCCAAGGCCTGCCTGGCGGAAGTGGCATGTACGGTGGAAAGACTCCCGGAGTGTCCGGTGTTGAGGAGTTGCAGGAGATCGAAGGCCTCGCCACCGCGTATCTCGCCGAGGATGATCCTATCTGGCCGGTGGCGAAGAGATGCCTTGAGAAGATCCCGAATGGTGACGGCAGGGAGACCGTTTTGCGGCTGCCGCGCTTCGAAACGGACAAGGTTGTCTTGGCCCATGTGAATCTCGGAGGTGTCCTCGATGAGGAGAACACGTTCATCGGAGGGAATGAATTTTCCGAGTACATTGAGCAATGAAGTCTTCCCACTTCCGGTACCACCAGCGATCAGGATGTTTTTCCTGGCGAGAACATAGGCTTCGAGCTGATTGGCGAGCCACCGTTCGAGCGTTCCCGCCTGAACGAGGTCTTCGACGCCGAAGTGCCGGGCATTGAATTTGCGAATCGTTAAAGTGACGCCGTTCACGCTGCACGGCGGAATGACCGCCGCAACGCGGCTTCCGTCCGGGAGCCGCGAATCGAGGATGGGTTTCGATTCGGAAATGTCGTCGCCCAAGCGACGGGCGATGTTCTTCACCGCGACCATTAAGGATTTCTCGCCCAGATGGATGCCCGGCACCGGCTCGACGAATCCATCCTTCTCGATGAAGATGTGGTCCGGCCCGTTGACCATGACCTCGCTGACCGTGTCATCCAGAATCAGATGCTCGATGGGCTTGAGAAACGGCAGGATGGTTTCGAATCCATTCATTACAGTTCTCCGTCCGCGAGCTGCCGGAAGTAGGATTTGTTCACATCGTTGTAGTAGGGCTTGAGGTAGCAAAACATCGGTGGCATCGGGTTCGTGCCGTCGTAGGCGATGGTTACGGACTGCGCGTTGCGCAGCTCCATGAAGTCCTTCATGTCGAAGCGAGGATCGTGGTGCGGGCTGTAGCTTTTCGATGCCGTGATATTCGCCTTATGAGACATGGCCTTGCCGGTGAGGAGGCTGACCTTGGCGTCGTGCCCGCTTTCCGACAGGTTGTAGCTGGCCTTCAGTCTGTCCTCACGTCCGCAAAGGTCGCTGGCGATCCGCGCGGAGAAGTCATCGGAAAGTGACAGAAAGATTTTGGTTCGGAAGGTCTGCAGCAGGGTGCGCCACGATTCCCCCGGCAGCGCGGACTTGAGCGAACTTATGCTCTGGGTCGCGATGATGGGGATGCACTTGGGCTGCCGGGACAGACTGAAGAATTTCTCATCGCCGGTCGGTTCGCCTTCGCCAACCGTGGCGAAATGCTGGTATTCATCGCAGAGGAACAGGACTTGCCGGAAGTAGCTCTCGGGATTCTTCTCCATCACTGGCACGCGATTGAGCACGGCCCGTTCGAAGTCGAGTTTCATCATCACCCCGATGGCCTTCGCCAGACCGGGGTTCATGCCGATCGGGAAATTGAGCCCGCACACGGCTCCGGTTTCAATGAGCCAGGAGAAAGAAGGGAGGGGCCTTCCGAATTTGAAATCGGCGTTGGCGTGCGGGTCGTAACACTCGGCGGGCGGACAGAAAGTGCGCTTGACGTCGGGGTTGTCGTCGAAGAGCGAGAGAAATACCGAAATACCTTCGACGATGGAGGTCCTCAGTTTGGGTTCGATTCTCTTCCAATCGTGAAAGAACCAGCGTTTGACGGCTTCGAGCTGCGCTTTCTTTCGGGCCGGAACGGGATTCTTGCGAGAGGCATTTTCCGCCTCCCACTGAATGCCCTTGTCTTTCAGTACGGCGGCGAGACCAGGTGTGAGGGGTGCGCGGTAACGCTTGGATTCGGTATCGAGCCGGAAGGGAAATGGTTCGAGGTCCTTCGGATACTTCAGATATTCTTCCTCCCAGAGTAATGCGGAATCAGCTTCGATCAGGCGTCGTTCTGCTTCTTTAATTTTGCTTTCCAGCAAGTCCGGATTGATCGCGCATTCATAGACATCGAATAGCGTGACGTAGTCAAAGGCGACCTTGTGAAGCAGGATGATGAATTTGACGAGGTTGGTGTAGGCCTGCTGCCAGAAGGGTTCCTTGCCCCGCCCGAACAGATTGTTGAGCAGCGAAGCGATGTTGTACGCGAGCGCGTAGGCGTCGAGGTCATTGTGGAGGGGGTTGTAACGGTACTCGGACTCGAGGCTGATTTCGACATAATCCTCGGCGCGGCCATGCCGGGTGAGGATTTCCCGGACCTTGCCGCAGAAGTCACCTTTGACTTCGAGGATGAGTCCGCCGATGCGGCGGTCTTTGTCGGTGGCCCTGTACGCGAGAATTTGCTCGGCGAATGGATACATGCACGCCGCCGTCTTTCCCGAGCCGACTGCGCCCACGATGGCGATACCCGTAAAAAGGCCGCGTTCCGGAATGACCAGCCAGTGCGGTGTTTCCGACGGCATTTGCGTGCGCGGATGATGCACCTCGCCAAGCACGAGAGAGAGCTCTGTCCTCGTCCGCGTGTCAGGATAAAGTGGCAATCGGCCCGCGCGAATCTTGCGTCGTGCTTTAAGCGCGAAAATGTAGACCCCGGAAAGCAAGACGGAATAGGCGATGTAGGGCGTGGTGTAGAGGAAGAGGGTGTAGGAGTACTTGAAAAAGAGAAAGGCGGATGACGACCGAAGGGCCATGACGTGGAGGAAGAGATTGGCGTCCGGGAATGGCGCCCGAAAATAGAGCGCCAATCCCGTGGCCGCCGCGAGGATGCAAGCGAGGAAGTGCCTCGCGTGGAGGATTCTTTGGATCACGCTCG
>JBGQDD010000152.1:0-7488 GCA_041495665.1 Candidatus Acidiferrum sp. | reverse complement strand
GGCTGGCGCTGGTGCTGGCGCCTTTTGTGAGACTCGAGGGGGTGGTATCCGCGCCGACGGCGGCGCGGATACCATTGGCCGGAATGAAGTACTTCGTGGCGGGGCATCCGGTGCCGAATGCCGAGAGCTGGAAGGCGGCGGAAGCGATTTTAGCACTGCTGAAAAAGTGTGATGAGAAAACGCTGGTGTTTTTTCTTCTTTCGGGAGGCGGATCGGCGCTTGTGGAGTTGCCGTTGGACCCGGCGCAGACGCTCGAAGACGTACAGAAGATGCACCTGGCCTTGGTGACCTGCGGCGCGCCGATCAATGACATCAATACGGTCCGGAAGCACTTCTCCGCCGTGAAAGGCGGCCGGCTTGCGGCGGCAGCGCACAAGGCAACAAAGGTCACACTGGCAGTGAGCGATGTTCCGGCGGGGAAAGAGTCCGCGCTGGCCTCAGGGCCGACTCTGGCCGACCCAACCACGGTCGCCGATACAAAGCGCATCATCGCCGAACATTCCCTGTACGACAGGTTCCCACCTCCTTTGCGACGCAGGCTTGAGGAAGGGAAAATGCCTGAGACGCCGAAAGCCGATGCCGCCGCATTTCGAAACTCACATTTCTTGCTGTTGTTGGGGATGGATGACTTGTTTCATCCGGCGCATCACGCGGCGGAAGCGAAAGGATTCATCGCTTGTTGTGACAACACCACCGATGACTGGCCGGTGGAGAAAGCGGCGGAGTACTTGCTGGAACAGTTGGACGCATTGCGGAAGACGCATACCGGGCAGCGAGTAGCGCTGATCGCGGATGGCGAAGTGAGTTCGCCCGTCACCGGAAATGGAATCGGAGGCAGGAATTCAGCATTTGTGCTGGCATGCGTGGAGAAAATCACAGGAAAAAAGATTGCGGCGCTTAGTGCCGGCACCGATGGGATCGATGGCAATAGCCCCGCTGCGGGAGCGGTGGCGGACGGAGAGACTTTGACGCGGGCGCGCGCGATGGGGCTCGATCCGGCGGATGCGTTCCAGCGGAGCGACGCGTTCACGTTTTTTTCGAGGCTTGAGGATGCGATTGTTACCGGGCCGACGGGGAACAACCTGCGCGATCTGCGGATATTGATTGCGGAACCGTAAGAATATCAATTCGAATAAAAAGATTTAACACAGAGATCGCAGAGAACACAGAGTTCACGGAGAAGAGAGGGGGCGCCTGCCGCGGCGGGCACCCTACACCAAATCCCGGCACGAGAGCCTCGGCCGCCTATTGCTTGGGAGGCGGGAGGCGCTTCTCCATGGACTTGAGCCGCTCGCTCATTTCCTGGAGCAGGTGCTCGAGCTTTTCGAGCCGTTGTTCGGTCGTGAGCTTTTCGCCACCAACGCCTTCGGCGGATTCTTCACCCGCATCGCCGTAACCGGGATTGGCTCCTGGTTTTCCGTCCGCGGGTTTCTTCAGGCGCGCGATTTGCCCTTTGATCATGGGCGCCATTTCGATGCTGAGGTCGTCGCTCTTCAGCAGAGCTTCCAACGCGGGAATGGCGGCGGCATCGCCACGTCCACCGAGGGCATAAATCGCAGCCATGCGCAAGGTGAAATGCGGTTCAGTGAGATAAGCGGCAATCTGTTTCGTAGTGTCCTTGTTGTCCTTCTGCAGCCGCCCGAGACTATTGATGGCCGCAGTGCGCGAATCGAGGGGCTTGCCGGCGGCAGACCACTGCAATAGAAGCGGCACGGCCTTTTCGTCCCCCAGCGAACCGAGCGAGCGAAGCGCGGCGTTACGAAGGAAGCCGTCCGGCGAATCGGCGGCGACGGCGGCCTCAAGCGTCGCGAAAGCATTGGGCGCTTTGAGGCGGCCAAGTGCCTGCAACGCGGCGGCGCGGGCGCGATAGGAATCGTCCTGTTTCGCGATGGCATTGAGCTTCGCCGCAACGGCCGCGTCGTCTTTGAAATTGCCCAACGCGCTGACCACGCGGCTGCGGACCCAGGGCCCATCATGTGAATCCACTGCGGTGAGGAGCAGCTTGGAGGCGGAAGCGCCGTCCAACTGGCCGAGCGTGTCGGCGGCGGTGGCGCGAACTCCCCACGCATTATCGTTGCGCAACCTCTCACCGAGAGCCGCGACGATTTCTTCGTCGTTCTTCATCTTGCCCAGTGCGGCCACGGCATCAGCGCGATCGGCGAGATTCGCGGCGTTCTTCAATTGATAGAGCCACTCCTTCTTTTCTTTGTGGAATTCAGCGGACTTGAGGACGTGGCCGCCCTTATCGAAGAGCACCATCAGCGGAGCAGATTCCGCGGGCAAGGGGAAAGTTTGCGTGTCCTTCGATACGGTGACGTTGTAGAGCTGCGGTCCCGACGCGGTGGTGATTTCGACATCGACAGGGACGCGGAAGAGGCCCACGCGGCCTTCAACCTTTTGCGTCTGCTTGACGGTCAGCATCACTTGGTGCTTTTCGCCGTCGTACGCGTAGCTCAAGTCGAACTTCGGCGCGCCTGCGCCGTATAGCCATTGGCTGAAGAATTGGTCGACGTTAGTATGCGTAGCCTCTTCGATGGCCTTGGCGAGATCGGCAGTGACAACGTTCTTGCCGCGATTCACTTCGAGATAGTGCTTGAGGCCGCGGTAAAAAGCGTCTTCGCCAATCTGGTGGCGGAGCATGTAGAGGACCCAGCCGCCCTTGCCGTAAGCGTTGCCGTCGAATTCACCGGAGCCGTCGAAGTCGTGACGCACGATCGGCTTGTTCCAGAGAGTATTGCTTCCGAACCATTCGTGCGCGTTGTTCCAGCGCTCGTAATCGGCTTGGTCCTTGCCAAAGTGCGCCTCAGTCCATACCGCCTCCAGGAATGTGGCGAAGCCCTCGTTGAGCCAGATGTTGCCCCAGTCCTTGGCGGTGGCCAGATCGCCGAACCACTGGTGACCGAGCTCGTGAGAGATCAAGTCGTCTTCGCCGGTGAAATACTCGGGAGCCAGCTTGGGATGAACGAGGGAACTGCTGGTGTTGGTGGTGGCGCTGGAATTCTCCATGCCGCCGGCGACGAAATCATCCACCATGACCTGCGCGTATTTTTCCCAGGGGTAGTCGACGCCCAATTTTTCGCTGAACAGCTTCATCATGGCCGGTGTGCGTCCGTAGTTCATAGGGAGGCGGTCGCCGCGTCCCTTGGGTGCGTAATAGGTGACCGGGATGCCGCGCCAGGACTCTTTCACTTCATCGAATTCACCGGCGACAACGGTGATCAGGTAGGTAGAGCTGGGGACGGATTCTTTCCAATTCCACGTTTTCAATCCCTTGCCGGCGTCGCTGATGCTCATAAGTTTGCCGTTGGAAACGGTGATCCAGGAAGCGGGAACGGTGAGGATCGTTTCGGTCGTGAGGCGATCGTTGGGGTAGTCGTAGGTCGGGAGGTAGTAGTGCGTATCCTCCGATTCGCCCTGAGTCCAGATCTGGCTGGGCCGGTCCGGATAATCTTTGTCCGGCAAAATGAAATACATTCCCTTTGTAGGCTTGCCTTCGTACCGGATCGTGATTTCGAATTTGTCGCCGGTCTTAGCTTCAGCCGCGAGCGTAATGATCAATTTGTCCGGCGTCGTTTCAAATTTCGCGGCCACCTTGTTGACCGTCACCTTTTGAATGGTGAGGCCTGCCGAGTCTAAAATGATTTTCGCGGTACCTTCACGAAGAATGGAGAGCGAGTGCGTGACTTCACCGAGAACTTTTTTCTGGTCGAGGTCGAAGCGCAGGGCAATCTTGGAATGCTGCAAATCATAGTCGCGGCTGCGCGCGTAAGGCTCATCGGCGCGGAGCTGCGGCACGGCTATGAAAATTGCCAGCAGCGCCGCGAGCGCAAGAAACGCCGGGCGACTGCGATGGTGATTGGTGTTGCGAACGGGTTCCGTGTTCATTCTTTCTTGCTCCTGTGAATGGTGTGTCCTGCGCGCTCCAGCGCGGCAATGGCGGCCGGCAGAGTTTCGGAAGCGACGAGCAGGTAATCCGTGTCAAAAGTCGAAACGACAAATAAACTGATTTTTGCTTCAGCGAGCGGCGTGGCTAGCGCAGCCAGGACGCCGATTTCCGACAACACAAAGGGCCCATGAACTTTCAGGACGCGCCAGCCGGGCTGGGACTGCACGCCCACGGGAGCGCGAGAGAGTTCAGTGACAACGGAAAGTTCATCCCCGGTGCGCGTGACGGAAAAGAATGGGCCTTGCGTCGCCCAAGCAGGAATGGGTGAATCCGCGGCCAGCCGCGAAATAGCGAAGCGCTCGGGCAGCAATGTGAGTTCAAGATAACGGGTCGCGGCGGCCATGGAGGGCTAGAGCAGGCTCCTCACCAGACCACCGTCGACGGCGATGGACGCGCCGTTCACGTAGCTGGCGCGTTCGGAAGCCAGGAAAGCGACGACCGCGGCAAATTCCTGCGGCGTGCCAAGGCGGCCAGCCGGGATTTCGCGTACCCAATTGGCGAAAACTTCTTCGGGCTTCGAGCCCGTGCGCGCGGAGATGGTTGAGGCAAGACCATCGAGGCGTGCAGTGCGTGTATAGCCCGGGCAAACATTGTTCACCGTGATGCCCTCGGCGGCGTATTCATTGGCCAGCGTGCGCGCCAGCCCGGTGACGGCTGCGCGGATCGAGTTCGAAAGCAGCAGGCCCTCCACGGGCTGCTTGACCGCCGACGAGGTGATGGTAATCAGTCGTCCCCACTTGTTCTTCTGCATACGCGGCAGAGTTTCCTTAGCGAAATAGATGGTGCTCATCAGAAGCTGGTCGAGGGCAGCGCGCCAGGCTTCCGGCGGGGTGTTCTTAAAAGTGTTAGACGGAGGACCACCGGAATTGGTAACGCAGATGTCGAGGCGGCCGAAGCGTGTTTCCACGGCCGCAACGAAGTCAGTAACCGCCTTGGAATCAGTCACATCCAGTGCTCGGTGGAACACTTCACGGCTGGTGGCTTTCTGAATTTTCGCGGCCGTTTCTTCAAGCGTGCTTGCCGTGCGCGCGCAAATGGCGACGTGGGCGCCTTCGCGAGCGAGTTCTTCCGCAACGGCGCGGCCCAGTCCTTTGCTGGCCGCCGCGACGATAGCCACTCGGCCTGTGAGCCCTAGATCCATTCCACCACCCTATTCAAAACTTCAATCCTCTCGCGAAACGCGGAATGCGTCAATAATGCGGTTCGCGGGAAGAGATGCGCTCGGTTCAAAAGCTTGGGGCGCGGCGCAAAGAATTTTGTTTGCCTGGCGGGAAGCACAGCACTAAGATGCAAGCAATACCCTGCGTGTGGAGGTGCTTATGCGACGAACCAAGTGGTTGGGCGGTGCGCTATTTTTGCTGGGCTGTTCGGCAGGTCCCGTGTTCGGTCAGCAGATCGGCAAGTTCGTTCCGATTCAGGCGGGGTCGGAGGTCGACCACGCGTTGACGGAGATAAACGCGACGACGGACCCCGTGCAGAAACTGGCGCTTCTGGACAAATTCGCAGCGGGACCGGGCAGCGAGGGCGACAATCCCATCCTGGCCGATGGCCTCTATGTGGACTACTACATCGGGCAGAAGAATTACGACAAGGCGTTTGAATACGGCGACAAACTTTCCACGCTCGATGCGGATAATTTTCAGAATGCTCTGAACATGGTCCGCGCGGCTTCCGAAAAGGGCGATGCGGAGCGGCTGATTTCGTATGGAGAGAAGGCGCAAGGGATTTTGAAGCGATATAAGGATTCGCCTGTTCCCGAGGGTACGGCCGCTTCCGACTGGGATCGGCAAAAATCACAGACACTGGAAAGCAACAAGGATGCCATCGCTTACATTCAACAAGCGGTTTTCAGCGGCGCGTATCAGGCCAAAGACGCGGGCAAGCGGGCGGGGTTCCTGACAAGGTTTGCGCAGATTTATCCGGATTCACCCTACGCGAATCAGGCGCTCGGCGTGGCCGCGACGTCTTATCAACAAGCGCAGAATGCGCCAAAGATGCTGGAAGTGGCGAACGGTCTTCTGGCCAAGGATGCGAACAATCTGGGGATGTTGCTGCTGCTTTCCGATTATTATTGCGACAAAACCGATCAATTCGCGAAGGCCGAAACGTACGCGAAAAAAGCAATTTCACTGCTGGACGCGGCGCCGCAGCCGGAAGGTGTTACCGCCGAACAATGGGCCCAGCAGAAGAGGTTGCAGAAGGGCCTGGCGCTGAGTTCGCTGGGACAGGTGAACATCGAAAAAAAGGACAACGCCCAAGCGGTGGAGAATCTGAGAGCTGCGGCGCCGCTGCTGAAACCAGATGACGGGAGCTACGCGCGAAACCAATATCGTTTGGGATTTGCGCTGCTGAATCTGAAAAAGAACGCCGAGGCCAAGGAGGCCTTTACACAAGCGGCTTCGGTGAATAGTCCCTATAAAGCGCTGGCACAGGAGAAGTTAAAAGCCGGCGCGGCGCCGGCGCGACGAAAAGCGCCTTAGAGGCGATGGGGAATCGCCGGCGATAGCTCGCGCATCCAACCGCTGTGCGCAGGATGTGACTAGAGTTTGAACCAAGGGGTGATATCCATGGCAGAGATAGCGACATTCGGAGCGGGGTGCTTCTGGGGTGTTGAAGCCGCGTTTCAGCGCGTATCAGGAGTGATCGATACCGAAGTAGGGTACAGCGGCGGGGAAACGCTGAATCCGACCTACAAAGACGTTTGCACGGATGAAACGGGGCATGCGGAAGTGGTGCAGGTGACCTTCGATCCCACAAAAGTGGGTTACGAACAGTTGCTCGACGCTTTCTGGCAGGCACATGATCCGACGCAAGTGAACAGGCAGGGGCCGGACTTTGGCGCGCAGTACCGCACCGCGATTTTCTTCCATTCGCCGGAGCAGGAAGCGGCGGCCAAGAAGTCACGCGCAGCGCTCGATGCCAGCGGCAAATTCAAGCGGCCCATCGCAACCGAGATCACACCCGCAAGCACTTTTTATCGCGCCGAAGAATATCACCAGAAGTACTTGCAGAAGCGCGGCGTGGGGTCCTGCCATTTCTGACCCAGGGCACGATTTCCAAACAGCGAAGGCCGAGCAGAATTGCTCGGCCTTTTCATTCAGAAACCCGATTTTCCGCGATGGGAGAAATGGCGGAGAGGGTGGGATTCGAACCCACGGTACGGTTTCCCGCACGCTCGCTTTCGAGGCGAGTGCTTTCAACCGCTCAGCCACCTCTCCGCGGTCGTTGTAGACTTAATCGTAGCAGAGCGTCGCGTTTTTCGGCAATCCGTTAGCGGACAGTCTGTAAATGTATTGGGGTACGGACCTAAGTCTGCGCAATGGCCGTGGACGGTGAGGGCCTCGCGAAAATCGTGCGGAGCGCAGGCTAAAGCACGCGCTACTCGCGGCGTTTGGTGAAGAAAGACTGGAGGATGGCGGCGCAGTCGGCGGCGAGGACGCCGGACGTGATTTCTACCTGATGGTTGAGGCGCGGATGGTTGAGAATCTCGAAGCAGGAGCGGACGGCGCCGCCTTTGGGATCGTCGGCGCCGTAGACGAGGC
>JBGQDD010000151.1:0-7597 GCA_041495665.1 Candidatus Acidiferrum sp. | reverse complement strand
ATCGACCGCATCGAAGTCATCCGCGGGCCGGGGGCGACGGTGTGGGGCGCGAATGCGGTCAACGGCGTCATCAACATCATTACAAAAAGTGCCAAAGAAACCCAAGGGGGCCTCTTGATCGCCGGCGGTGGAACCCATGAGCCAGGTTTCGGAGTCGCCCAATACGGAGGAAAGGCTAGTGAGGCGACAAGCTATCGACTTTTCATAAAGGGATTTGATTACAACCCCTTTCCTTCTCTCTCGGGGCAGGACGGGCATGACGAATCCGATCTAGTGCAGGGCGGATTCCGCGTTGATTCGACTCTTACCAAACAAGACTCATTGACCGTGCAAGGGGATATATACAAAGGGACCGACGGCGCTGTAATTAATATATTCGCATTGACTCCTCCTTTCGGTCAGACGCTCGCCGCGCGAATCAGCGTGGACGGCGGAAACGTTCTGGGGCGCTGGAACCACACCTTTTCGCCGAAGTCGGATACAAGCTTGCAGATGTATTTTGACCGCGCGAAGCGCGATCGCGTCATCGAGGAAGAGGGCGTCAGTACCTTCGACGTCGATTTTCAGCATCATCTCGGCTGGGGAAGCCGCCAGGACGTTGTCTGGGGCGTTGGCTATCGATACATCTCGTACGCCACGACTGGAAGTTTGACGGCCTCCTTCAATCCTGCTTCCCAGGGCTTGCAACTCTTCACTTCCTTTGTGCAAGACGAGATTGCGCTGAAACCCGACCGTTTGTTCCTCACGATTGGAGCCAAGCTCGAGCACAATGATTTCAGCGGGTTCGAATTCCAGCCCAGCGCGCGGATGGCCTGGAGTTTGAGCAAAAAGTATATGTTGTGGGCAGGATACTCCAGAGCCCGACGCACGCCCGCACCTACCGACCGAGGGATAAATTTTAGTCTCGGGGCGTTTCCTGGACCGGGAGGTCTTCCCGTCCTGTTGACCGTTCAGGGTGGTCCCAATATGGGGAGCGAGAACCTGGACGCTCTTGAAACGGGCTATCGGGCTCAACTACGTGCCAACATCTCGCTGGACGTCTCGATTTACTACAACCGATATGGAGATCTCACGACCTTCGAACCAGGATCTCCGTTCGTGGAATTGAATCCCCTCCCGCCGCATTTGAACGTGCCTATTCTTTTCGCGAATCAGATGCATGGCGAAACCCATGGACTTGAAACGACGGTGAATTGGAAGATAACGGATCGCTGGACACTCACCTCCGTTTATGCGTTCGAGCGGATTCACTTGCGCACAAGTCCTGCGAGTCAGGACACGGTGTCGGTCTCGACCGGAGAAGGGAACAGCCCGCACATCCAGGCCCAACTACGCTCGAGTCTAACTCTACCGCGCAGACTCGAATGGAATACGTCCGTCTATTTTGTCGGCCGCCTCCCGGCAGAACAAGTCCCCTCCTACACGCGCCTGGATACCGGGATCACCTGGCGAGCGTCCGAACGCTTGGCTTTTACTCTGGTCGGTCAGAATCTCTTGAAAGATCACCACCTGGAAGTGCACAGCTCAGACCAGGCCGAAATATCGAGCCTAATCAAACGCAATGTCTATGCGAAGGTCACCTGGCAATTCTGATTACAGAGCATTATGACTGCGAACGATACAAACCGGTTGCGAGTCAGTTTGCGGCAGAGGAGACGGCGGACCCCGTCACTGCAGGCCGCGCACTTTCGCGCGCAGTTTTGCGCCACGGCTCTCGCAGCTCTCCTAGCTTTGGCTGGCGCAACTCCAACCCGCGCCCAAGCCAGTTTGCCGGTCGAGTATCAGGTCAAGGCGGCCTTTCTTTTCCATTTTGCGCAATTCGTCGACTGGCCGGAAGAAACATTCAAGGACGCTAACAGCCCGCTTACCTATTGCACTATCGGAGGAGATCCTTTTCACGGGGCACTGGACACGAGTTTGAGCGGAAAAACGATCGGAGCGCGGCCGTTTCGAGTGCTGCATTTCAAACAGCCGCAGGAGATCCAGGGTTGCCAGGTTTTGTTCATCGGGGCGGAAGAGAAAAGGCTCCTCCCGGCAATCCTGGCGGGCGTCAAAGGAAATTCTGTCTTGACAGTGGGAGAGTCGGAGCACTTCGTTCAGGAGGGCGGAACGATCGGTTTTTTGCTGGAAGAAAACAAAATCCGTTTCGAAGTCAACCTGGAAGCCGCGCAAAAAGCCAAGTTAAGAATCAGCTCAAGGCTGCTAGCTCTCGCGAAGAGCGTAATTGGCGGCCAGAGAGGCACTTAGAATGCTGCTCTTCCGAGATTCATCCATCCGGCGCAAACTGAGCATGGTCATCTTCTGTACCAGTCTTCTTGGCCTGAGCCTTGCTGGCCTGGCATTCGAAATTTATGAGAGAGCTAGTTCTCGTACCTCGCTGATCGACGAACTAACAGCCCACGCCGATATGCTCGGCTTGAATACCGCGGCATCTCTGGCATTCAATGACCGGAAGTCCGCGCAGGACCTGTTGGGGGCGCTTCGGTTGGAACACCATGTCCTAGCCGCCTGCATCTATGACAGCCAGGGAAACTTCTTCGCGGAATACCGGCGCGATGATGCCGGTGGAAACCTAAAGCTGCCCTCGTGGCAAGGAGAAGCAACGAGGTATGAACAGGATTCTCTTACGGTCTACCGCAACTTGAAGTTGGGTGGGGAAAGAACGGGAGGAATCGCCATCGTCTCCGATTTCTCCGAACTTCAAGCCAGGACCAAGCGATTCAGAGGAATATCCCTGCTTGTCCTCATCGTTTCCCTGCTTGCAACGGTGCTTGTCTCCCAACGCCTCGTGGGCCTAATCACCGAGCCCATCCTGCAACTTGCCGGGTTGGCCGAGAGAGTTTCCAGGAAGGAAGACTACACGCTGCGGGCAGTCTCCGCAGGTGAGGATGAGCTAGGCAAACTCGTCGGATCATTCAACCAGATGCTGGAGCGGATCCAGGAACGCGACGCGGCACTTCAGGGTGCGAAGGAGGATCTCGAACTTCGTGTTCAAGCGCGGACGGAAGAGTTGCAGAAGGAGTTCATCGAACGCAGCCGAACCGAAGAGGTGCTTTTGGAAGAGCGCAAGAGGTTGCGCGCCTTGATCGACAACGTGCCCGATTTCATGTACGTGAAAGATTTGGACTGCCGGTTCGTTGTGGCTAACCTCTCCGTGGCGCGACAGATGGGCGTGAAAACGCCCGAGGAACTGTTGGGAAAGAACGACTTTGACTTTTATCCTCGAGATCTCGCTACAAGCTTCTACGAAGACGAACAGAGGGTGATTCGTTCGGGACAGGCGGAGGTCAATCGAGAAGAAGTCGGCCTCGATCCTCAGGGGAACGTGAGCCAGATCCTGACGACGCAAGTGCCGTTGCGGGATAAAAACGGCCGGGTCACTGGAATCGCCGGGGTCGGCCGCGACATTACCGAGCTCAAGAAGGTACAAGCGGAAATGCAAAAAGCCCGGGAGGCTGCCGAGGCCGCCAGCCGAGCGAAGAGCGAATTCCTGGCCAACATGAGCCACGAAATTCGCACCCCGCTGAACGGCGTGATGGGAATGACGGATTTGGCGCTCGAGACGCAGCTTACGCCGGAGCAGCGCGAATACCTGGAAACGGTGAAAATGTCGGCGGATTCCTTGCTGACGGTCATCAACGACATTCTCGACTTCTCCAAAATTGAAGCGGGAAAGATCGATCTGGAAGCGATGGATTTCAACCTGCGCGATTGCCTGGAAACAAGCTTGAAAACGCTGGCGCTAAGAGCCGACGAAAAGGGCCTGGAACTCTTGTGCGAGGTGGCCCCCGAGGTGCCGGAAGTTGTGCGGGGAGATTCCGGCAGATTGCGCCAGATCATCATCAACCTCGCTGGGAACGCCATCAAATTTACAGATAAGGGTGAGGTGGCGCTGAAGGTTCAAGTGGAAGCGAACAATGAGCACGATCGCACCTTGCGGTTTACGGTGGCAGACTCCGGGATCGGGATTCCCAAGGAAAAGCTGCAATCGATCTTCGATCCGTTTACCCAGGCGGATACCTCGACGACCAGAAAATATGGCGGAACGGGCCTGGGTCTGACCATCTCGACCAGGCTGGTGGAGATGATGGGAGGGAAAATCTGGGTGCAAAGCGAACCAGGACGGGGAAGCCAATTCCACTTCACCGCACGGCTCGGGATTGCGGATACGAAAGTAATCGAAGTCGGGGCGATCGCTCCGCCCGAGATTTTACGGGCCGTGAAGGTTCTCGTGGTGGACGACAACCGCACGAACCGGCGAATCCTGGAAGGAATGCTGGGGCGCTGGGAAATGAAGTCGAGTTCGGCGCAAGACGGAGAGGAGGCTCTGGCAAAATTGTCCGAAGCGCAGGAAGCAGGGGAGCCCTTCGCGCTGATCTTGATGGACATGCACATGCCCAAAATGGACGGTTTCGAATTGATCGAAAGAATTCGGCAGAGCCCACACTCGTCCACGGCCACCATCATGATGCTTACTTCAGCGGGCCAACGCGGAGATGGGGCGCGCTGCAAGGAACTGGGAGTCGCTGCGTACCTCCTGAAGCCGATACGGCAATCCGAATTGCGCGAAGCGATCGCCCTGGTGCTCGGCGCGCGGGAACAGAAAGGCGCAATCCCGCTGATCACGCGGTACGCGCTGCAGGATGCCCGCGAGCCCGCGGCTTCGTTGCGCGTTTTGCTGGCGGAAGACAATGCGGTGAATCAGCGGTTGGCGAGCCGGCTGCTGGAAAAGAGGGGCCACTCCGTGGTGGTGGCAGCAAATGGGCGCGAGGCGCTGGCGGCGCTTGAAAAAGAGAGTTTTGATCTGGTCTTGATGGATGTGCAGATGCCGGTGATGGATGGGTTCGAAGCGACCGCGGCGATTCGAAAGAAGGAAGGAGCCGGCGGAACGCACTTGCAGGTCGTGGCGCTAACGGCGCACGCCATGAAAGGCGATCGGGAGAAATGCCTGGCAGGAGGAATGGACGGATATCTCTCCAAGCCGATCCGGCCGCAAGAGCTGGACGAGCTTCTGCAGGGCTATCTCGCGCGGCGAACGGAGACTGCGGAAGCCCAAGAGAGCATCATGAGCAAGAAGTAAACAGAGAACGGCACGCGGACAAGAAAAACGCGAGGAACTGGACCATGGGACGAGAGCGCATTTTCGGGGTCAGATCACTTTGACCCGAAAGACGATTTCTTACGGCTCGCGACAGGAAGAAGAAGGCGCTTGGGGCCGCTGACGAAGGGATTGCCACGTTCGTAGAAGCGCAGGAGCTGATCGGCGGCACGAGTAATGCCGATGCGGACGGTTTTTCCGATTGGACCGATGGGATGGCCGGTTTCGCCCAGCCAGAGCGAGTCGCGGGCGCAAAGGTCGAGGCCGTTGTGGCGGCGGTCGATCTGGAAGGCGGCGGCAAGGCGTCCGGGGCCGCGGGTGAGATCGAGAAGCTGAGTGCTCTTGCGGTGGCGCTGCATGAGCTCGATGCCTTCCAGTGGTTCAAGGGCGCGGATGAGAATTGCCGCGGCGGTTCCGGCAGGCTCGCTCACGATATTGAGCATGAAGTGTGCGCCGTAGTTGAAAAAAATGTAGGCGTGGCCGGGGGCCAGATACATCGAACGAATGCGCGGAGTAGGGCCGCGGAAGTGATGTCCGGCGGGGTCGCCGGGCGGATAGGCTTCTGTTTCCACGATGCGGCCGCTGAGGCGGCCCGCAGGGAGATCGTGGACGACGACTTTTCCGATGAGGAAGCGCGCCAGCCTGACCGTGTCGGGTGGAAGTTCGGAGCGCAGCAGGCGCCGAACCCTTAATTTCTCCGGCGAATATTTCAGAACGGCGCGCGTTGGCGGCATGGGATCTCGAGTCGGTGAAAAAGGAATCGCTGAAGGTTGCCACCGGCAAGTCTATCAGGAAAATCACAAAAACTACGGCGCGGAGGCGTCGGGAGGTTCGTTGTTGAAGAGGCGGGCGAGCTCGGCGTGATCGATGACGACGGCGGGGTCGCGCTGGATGGCCTCGAAGTATTTCTTCTGGAAGGCGTCGCCGGATTCCGTGGGAACGAACATTTTCCGGGCGAGAGAGATGGCGCCGCTGGTGTATTCGGGGGTGATGGGCTCCTTGGCGGCCAGAGTTTCATCGATGCGGACGACGAATTCGGAAATGTTGTGCAGCCAGGCAAACTGCGCGTGGTCGATGACCAGGCGGAAAAGCTCGCCGGTGTTGACGTAGCCGTGCTCGCGCTCGTATTCGCGGCGTTCCATGTTGAGAAGAGTTTTGTGGAGTCGAAGCAGGGTCAAGCGGAGAGCGAGAAGCTTCTCGCGGGCGGGGGAATCGTTGTTCGCGGGATATAAATTTGAGCTTGGAGAATCCATTTTCGAGTGACACATCTATTCTCCGATAGTCGGCGTGCAAATTCAAAATGAATGCGCGAAGCAAAACCCTTCAACACGGAGGACCTGGAGGTGCCAGGGAAGAGCGGGGAAGGTTTAAAAAGAGCTAGGAAGGCTTCCATTTAAAAACTGAAAACCGTTCACCTGTTTGATCGGAACCGCTTGCACGGCGCCTGCAATTGGAGCATAGTAGGTAATATCACTACTTTGGAGGGGGCATGGAGAAAAGCGTATCGGCAGCGGACGCGAACCGCAAGTTCTCCGAACTGCTGCGAGGAGTGCGCAAGGGCCGGAGCTACCTTGTCACGTCGCATGGCGAGCCCGTGGCGAAATTGGTGCCCGCCGCCCAGGATGCGCGGGCCGCTGCAGGGGCGCGGTCTGCACTTCTGGCTCGCCTGAAGTCGCAGCCCGCCGCCAAAGGCGCCAAGGCGCGCCGGCGCTGGACCCGTGATGAGCTTTACGTGGACGGCAAGTGAGGGTAGCGCTGGACACCAATATCTTGGCGTACGCAGAGGGCGTCAACGGTGCGGCAAGAAAAGCAAACGCCCTGGAGTTGATCCAGCGGCTGCCTGCCGGGGCTGCTTTGCTTCCTGTGCAAATGCTTGGCGAGCTGTTCCAGCTTCTGGTGCGCAAGATGAGCCGCCCACCCGCGCAAGCCCGCGCCGCTATTCTGGGTTGGCGTGACGCGTTCCCTCTTATCGAGACTTCCGAAACGGTGATCGTGGGAGCTGCTGAACTTGCTGCCACACACCATTTCAGTTTCTGGGACGGTGTCGTCCTCGCCTCCGCCGCCGAGGGCGGGTGCCGCCTGCTCCTCACGGAAGATCTGCAAGAAGGCTTCACTTGGAACAGCGTCACCGTAACCAATCCCTTCGGTGTGTCGCCTCATCCGCTGCTCACCGGTTTGCTCCAATGAGCTAATCAACGCGACGCCCCGTGCGCCGGATTTACGCGTGGGCCTCCAGCTGCAATGTAAACTCTGATGCGGCTCAAATGCTGCTCTTTCCTGCGTCGGGACCTGTCGCGGCCTGCGCTCCTGGAGAAAATCTGAGATGAATAAGAGATGGAGACGGTCAATCGTGATAGCGCTGCTCGCCAACGGGAAGCGGGATGGGAAACCGGTTGCCCGGAGGCGGGAGCGGGCAGGTCGAATAAGGAGTATAGGCACATGGTGGATTTTCCAGGCGATTGAAATCGAGCACGAGCTCGCCGGGTTTATCGAGGCCGT
>JBGQDD010000150.1:0-7607 GCA_041495665.1 Candidatus Acidiferrum sp. | reverse complement strand
GATGGCGCCAAATTCCTTGTCGCGAATGGTGATGGGATTCTGCGTGCCCCAGTGCTGGTCAGTCTGAATTCGCGCGGAGAAGAAATAGACATCGGACTTGAAAGGCGACTTGAACGCCTTGTCCCAGTTCTTTAGATAAGTCAGGATGGGGAGCGTTTGCGTGGTCAGGGTGTAGAGTCCGGGCTTGAAGATGTCCGCAACTTTCCCTTCATTCACAAAAACCGCGGCTTGCGAATCACGGACGGTCAGCTTGCCGCCATTCTGGATCTCGCGATCCTGCATGGGGTAGCGGTAGGCCAGGATGCCTTCTTCCGGCTCAACCCATTCGATGACATCGATAAACTGTTTGGAGATGAAGTCGCGAAGGCTCATGAGAGGCCTCTCTTCCGGCGCGCTGGTGAGCAAGAATGCAGCCGGTGAAAGCGATGCTACGGTGCGGCTCGCGGCGTGTCAATGGTGCGTATAAGAACGCAATTGCTCGAATATAGCCAGGCGCAATCTGAGCAAAGCACTCTGCGCTTCCCCCAGGAAACACAAGGAGATAGGCAGCACCCCGGATTGCAGAGGTATTACAAAATCTTTCGTGATTCTTGCCACGGCTCAAAATCCGTACTGGGCGAGCACTGCTTTTTCGTGCTTTCCGATCAGGGCGATGGCGGCGCGTTGCGCCGGGAGTTTCAGCGTCAGACGAACACCGGTAACTGTGTCGCGAAGGTCGATTTGCGTATCGTCCGCGTTCTCCGATTCCAGAATGTACAGTAGGGAGTCTTGTAATTCGGTGGAATAGACAAGGATGCTGGATGGAAGCGGAGATTGCAGCTCGAACATGGGCTTGATTTTCAAAGCGGCGGAAACGTAGCCGTACAACGCCACCGCGGGATCGAGGCCCTCGGCCAGTTCCGCGGGATAGGAAGACCAAAATATCTTTCCCTTGCCCAAAGCCGTTTCCTTCCAGGTGGAACCGTCGTCGAAGCGCAGCGCTTCCAGAGCGAATTGCTTTTGCTGGTCGTAGGACAAAGAGATGGCCTTGTCCGGCAGACGGATGGCCGCGCCGCGATAGTTCTGCGGTTCGGTATGAGCGTTCAGGCCAAGATCGCGCGCGCGGTCACGCATTTGCCAATGCTCGTCGCGGGAGACTGGCCCGGTGATCAAAAGATTTCCGCCGTCTTTCACGTATTTCAGAAGGGCCTGCCACGTGCTTTCGCTCAAAGCTTGGGGGGAAGGCAGAATGACGAGCCTGGGCGAACCCAGTTTGGCGATCTGATTTTCAGCGATGACATAGGGAGCGATGTGCAGGCCGTAGGCAAGCGCGCGAACCGCTTTGCGCTGCGCTTCGAGCTGCAGGTCTCCCAAGATGGAGAATTGCGCCGCCTGCGAGGTAAGGATGGCAACGGAGGGTTGCTGCGGACTGCGCAGATGCTCCTGGACAGATTGGGCAAATCGCGCGAAGCCGCGCATCGCCGTGGCTTCCGGCTTTTCGGAACCGTCCGTGCGCAATGCCCCGATAGGCGATTCGTTGGCCTCGGTCATATAAGAATTTGTGTTCCAGAGCCATTCGATCGCGCCGGAGCCTTGCACAAAGGACATCGCGACTTTTCGTTCGAAGATGGCGCCTTCCTGCTCGGGAGTGAGTCGCGCTGTTTCATTGAGATTCAACTCGCGCTGGAGCCCGGTTTCCTGAATCAACATGGCCGCGCCCGGCTGCTTGGCGGTCAGAGAATCCCAAAGCAAGGAATCGTTTTGCCACCAGGAGTGATTGGTCGTGAAATCAAGAGATGCGCCAAAGAAAGCAGGCGAGAGCCGATCCATGACGCCGCCTTCATCCTGGCCGACGGTGATGAGCTGCTGCGAACCGGTGGCGCGGATTTTTTCGCGCATCGCTTGGGCCCAGCCGGCGAACGTCTCCTGCGCGAACAAATAGTAGTCGTAGACGCGCAAGGAGTTGTGACCGACGTACATGCCGCGCGATTCGAATTCAATATCCTGCGGAAGCGCGATAGATCCCGCGACCGAATCCGGAAGGATGCCCCAGGCAGCGGCCAGCGCCGCGCGATCCGGATAGCGCTTGGCCAGCCATTGGTTCCAGGCGGCGAGTTCGATGAGGTCGCCGTTCGGCCGCGTCCTCCACAAGTGTTTTGAGATGCTGGGCTCGTTGATGAGATCCCAAGCGAGGAACGGAGTGTCGTGAAATCGCGCGACAACCGTGGAAATGAGCATCTGCTGCTTGCGAATCGCCTGCAGATCGAGATAAGGATTCGCGCCGCCCAGGACCTCGGGAATGAAAGCGAAGAAATTAAACTGCACTGGCATGGCGTACTTGCGCGCGGTCATGAGGTAGGCCTCGAGAGTGCGCATGGTGCGGTCGTAAGGGTGCCCGTCTTCGTCGCAAAGTTTGTCCCAGCCGGTCCACCATCCGGTGCGAATGGTGTTGAGGCCGGCGGCTTTGATTTGTGCGATGTCGCGGTCCCAGATGTAAGCATTGGGATGGTCGAAGAAGAGCCGCTGGACTTCGCTGGACATGTAAGTGGTTCCGACGACGGCCAGCGGATGGCCGTCGAGCTCGAGGTAATCTCGATTGGCGGTCAGGCGCGGACCGGAACGCAGGAAGTCTTCGTCGCGTATCCAGAAGCCGGAGCGGTAGACCGCGTAGACCTTTTCGCCCTTGAGAAGCTCGGCCTGAAGGACGTGAAAGCCTTTTTCCTTGGGCGCAGGAAGAAGGACTGTTCGCGGGGCGGAGAAGTATTCCTTCACCACGATCGTCACGAAGGGTTGAGCTGGCCGGGCCTCCGGAAAGCTGGAGATTCGCACGCTCAGCGACGCGGAGGGTTCCTCAACAGCACGCCACCTGAGTTCGACCTCCACCGGCTCGCCGGAGATATAGAGCGGAAGCGTAGGGCGGGCCGTGAACTCTTCGGCGCCGTGGAGCGCGCGATCGGCAAGCATCCCGATGAGGGCGGCTGCATCGCTGGTGCCATAAAACTGGGGGGTGAGTTCCGCCGAGAGAAAAATCCAGCGGCCGCCATCGAAACCATTTTGCAGGTGGTCGATCTGCATCAGGGGCACGGCCATTCTGCGTCCCCCTTTCATCCCCCAGGCGAGGGGATCGAGACGCGCATCGATCGAGCCCGTCGCACCTCCACGATTGTAAAGATCCACCGCGCTGAGCCGAATGATGGGACTAAAGGCGCGCTGCCAGGAAAAGACCGGCAAAGAGAGAGGGACGTCGAGATTGCCATGAAATTCCATGCCATCTGAGCCCGGCGTGATCTGGTACTGGTCGATGGCCAACTGCCGGATGAAGCGAACGCTGTAATCTCTGAGGTGCCATCCCGCAGCATCGTGATAGGCGGCACGGGTGAACGGGCGGCCGCCGAGGACCAGTAGATTACCGCCTCGCTGAAGGAACGAGTAAATGGCCGGCCAATCTTCCTCCGGAAAAGAAGAACCATACGGGAGGACCAGTAGGCGAGTGGTGGGATCGCTGAGAAGAGCTCCGAGTTGGTCTGCGGAAGCGACGCGCGCTCCCGGAAGAAGCTTTCCCACTTGGTCAGGCGGCAAGGCCGGAGCGTCGGCCGCGGGCAGTCCGGCTTCGCGCAACACCACGGCCGCGGAGAAATCCTGAGCCGGAAGCGGCGGAGCGCCCTGGAAAAGACTCACACCACAAAACGCAAGAGCCGCGAATTTAGGGATGTTCATTCGGCATCCTTTGCCAGTAGAATAACGATTCTGCTGACCCTTATATCATCTTGGCCCGCCCATCGGTACAACCCTCGAAGGGTGTTGTCTCCCGGCCAAATGTGTCATTATCCTGCGCGGTTCAAAACAGCCGGTTCGCGCGCTTCCTGGGTCGGCTCCCGAACCATAGCGCGGGAAACGGCAAATTCTGCAGGAAAATGGATGTGACCATCGATGGCAAACGTAAACGTTACGAGTCCCACGGCAACGAGCGAAACCTCGGCCACGTACACCAGCGCGCTGGCGGTCCTCACCACACTCTTCTTTATGTGGGGCTCGCTCACATCCTTGAATGACGTTCTGATTCCGTATGTGCAGCACGTTTTCAAGATAGAACTTGCGGCCAGCATGTTGATTCAAACTGCTTTCTTCTCCGCCTATTTTGTTTTCTCTATTCCGGCGGCAAAGATTATCGATTGGATCGGATATAAGAGAGCCATAGTGGTCGGGCTGCTGACCATGGTTGTCGCTTGCCTCGGTTTCTTTCCAGCGGCAAGAATCCCTTCGTTTCCGTTCTTCCTCGCAGCCCTGATCATTCTGGCAACCGGCATCACGATTCTCCAGGTTGCGGCGAATCCCTATGTCGCAGTACTGGGAAGACCGCAAACCGCTTCCAGTCGCTTGAATCTCACCCAAGCCTTTAATTCTCTCGGAACCACAATCTTTCCCTGGATTGGCGCACATTTGATTCTCAGAACGACAGCTACGGCCATGGCTCAAAGCACCTCCCAGGAAGCCGACGCGGTGATTAAGCTGTATGTATATTTTTTCGCCACAGCACTGGCGCTGCTCGCAATCGGAATTGGTTTATCCAAACTTCCCAAGATGGAGTCCGCTGAGCATCACATCGGTGAAAAAATTAACGACTCGATTTGGAAGCACCCCAATCTCATCTTCGGCGCGATTGGGATATTTGTGTATGTCGGTGGCGAAGTTGCGATCGGCAGCGCCATTGCAAACTATCTCGCACTGGACAATATTGGGGGCTTTATCTCGCCGTCCACCATCCTCGACTCGGCAACTCGCTACCGGGCAGCGCTGGGGGAAGCCGCAAAGTACATTTCGCTGTACTGGTTGGGCGCGATGATTGGCCGATTCATCGGAGCGGCGCTCCTGCAAAAGATCAAGCCTGGAAAACTGCTGGCGCTCGCTGCCGTTATGGCCACCTTGCTCGTTACTATTTCAGTCCTCACGAACGGCCACGTTGCGATGTGGACAATTCTGTCCGTCGGCCTATTCAACTCGATCATGTTTCCGTGCATTTTTACCATGGGGATCGCCGAGCTGGGACCACTCACAGGTGACGGTTCAGGCCTCCTGAATATGGCTATTGTGGGCGGAGCAGTCATTCCCTGGATCGTTGGCAAGGCCGGCGACCTAATCAACCATCACTACTATCCGACGATGATCCAGGGAGAGACAAGCTGGGGCCAGGGTATTCACTACGCACTCATCGCCGCGGCTGCGTGCTATCTCTACATTTTGTTCTTCGCCCTAAGTGGATCGAAACCAAACAGTCATCGGATCGCCCAATCATAGATCGAAAACCACCTGAGCTTGGCCATGACCCAGATCTCTGAAAACGAATGCGTAATCGGCGTCGACGTCGGTGGCACAAAAGTTGCCGCGGGGTTCGTCGATCGGAAGGGTGAGATCCTTGAACACACGCGCACGGCGATGAATCCCGCTCGTAGCGCGGCGGAAGGGCTGGCTGCCGTGACGTCCGCCATCGACGCGTTGCTGAAGATGGCGCCCGAGTCGCGCGGCGCCGTGCAGCATATCGGGATCTGCGCTCCCGGGCCGCTCGATCCCCTCACTGGGGTGGTGCTGAACCCTCCCAACGTGCCGTGCTGGCGTAATTTTCCTCTGGCGGCGGAAATCGCTCGCCGCTATGGCAGCTCCGTCAAGATCGACAACGATGCTAACGCCGCTGGGCTTGCGGAGGGATTGTGGGGCGCTGGCCGCGGCTACAAGAATGTGTTTTATGCGACGATCGGGACCGGTATTGGGACGGGCATTCTTCTCAACGGGCGCATCTACCACGGACGCACCGGGGCAGCGGCCGAAGGCGGTCACCTCACCATCGATTACAACGGACCGCGGTGCAATTGCGGCAAGAAAGGCTGTATCGAAGTGCTGGCGTCGGGCACCGCGATCGGGAAGAAGGCCCGCGCGAAGCTCGCGGAAGGAGCGGGAAGCAGGTCCGCAATGCTGGAATTGGCCGGCGGAGACCTCAACGCAGTCACCAGCGAGGTGGTGGGAAAGGCGTACACCTCAGGTGATCCGCTCGCCAAAGAGATCATGCTCGAAACGGTCGATCAGCTGACGGTTTGGCTGGGGAATATCGTGGATCTTCTCGAGCCCGACGTGATGATCATCGGCGGCGGCGTGGCCGCTATGCTGAGTCCCTTTTTCGATGAAATCCGCAAGCGCCTGCCGGCCTGGTGCCTGAATTCGCGCTGTCTAGAGATCCCCCTGGTGGAAGCACGCTACGGCGGAAACGCAGGGCTCGCCGGCGGTGCGGCACTTTGTGCCGGTAACGGCACGGCTAGCAGCATCCCATAGGCACAAATAGCCCTCTAACCCATGGAGTGCGTTAGAATTATGGGCTGAGGAGCGGGTGAGCGGTGAAAACCGGCGGCCTTACAAAACTAGATCTTCGGTTCGCTCTCGGGTACGAAACCCAACCAAATCCCTTTGTCAGCCGCTAGGTAGTGACCATTTCTCTTTTCTTGGATTTGCTCCAGGCTTGACCGTTTTGCGCCAGTTTGGGTGACAATCTGGTGACAGCCGAGGGTTTAAACCTCTCGTGCACAGGAGTGTCACTGACTCACGCTTAAGAGAAAAGAATGAGCCCGCTTCTGATTCTATTTTTGGTGGTATTTCTGCTCAATGTCATCCCGGCATTTGCGCCACCGACCTGGATAGTGTTCACCTTCTTGGGATTTCGGTTCCCCTCACACATGGGCTGGACGTTTGCACTGGCCGGGGCCGTCGCTGCGGCGATGGGGAGGTCGCTGCTGGGAAAATTGTCTCGCACGGTTGTTCGTAATCGTTGGCTCGGCGAGGCGGCAAGAGAGAATGTCGATTCTTTCAAAGTGGAGTTGGAAAAGCGGCCAAAGCTGACCTTTGGACTTTTTCTGTTTTACGCCTTCACGCCACTGCCTTCGAATTACCTCTTCATCGCTTACGGACTGACGACCATGCCACTCTTCCGCATCGTGATCCCTTTTTTCCTCGGCCGCTTCGTAAGCTATATCTTCTGGACTATGAGCGCGGCGGCCGTTTCGCGAAAGCTGGAACTGGAAGGGACCGAAGCACTGGGCTACTTCAGCGTCTATTTTGTCTTGACACAACTTGCGCTCCTGGCGGTCGTCTATTCCTTCACGCGGATCGACTGGAACCTCTTGTTGACGAAAAGAAGATGGAAATGGCTGCCAAAGTCGAACCCCGTGGCTAGACGCGAGTAATCCGCTCAGATGTGGCTACAGTTGGCCCCAAACTGTAGCAATTGGCACCTAAAGTGTCACAAGTTGGCCGCTAACTCGCAGAATACGTTAGAATTAAAAACGGAGGGGTGGGTGAGCGGTTGAAACCGGCGGTCTTGAAAAGCGAAGAAGGTACTTTGCTATCTGGCGTAAAATCAATATAAACCCTTTGCCAGCCGTCAGATAGCAGGAGTTCCAGTTTTTTGTAGTTTGCTGATTTTAGCCTGTTTTGCGCCACTCTTAGTGACAATTTGGTGACAGTGGAACCTTCTCGGCGCGTGTCAACGAGTTTGAGACCAGTGGTCATGGAATTTAGTGAGTTTTTTCATTTGAGTTGAGCGGTTTGTTGATCCAGACCTCGGTTGGGACCGCTGCTGGTTTGGG
>JBGQDD010000149.1:0-7619 GCA_041495665.1 Candidatus Acidiferrum sp. | reverse complement strand
CGTCGTCTCGCAGCAGGACGAAAAATCGCAAATCAAGAATCGCGCCAAGGCCATGCGCGTCCTGCGCGCGCGCCTCTACGAGCAGGAACAGGAAAAGCAGCACCAACAGATCGCCGCCGAGCGCCGCGGCCAGATCAAGACGGGCGACCGCTCGGAGAAAATCCGCACCTACAACTTCCCGCAGAATCGCGTCACCGATCACCGCATCGGCCTGACGCTCCATCAGCTAAGCGAGGTGATGGAAGGAAAGCTCGCCCCGCTCGTCGATGGCCTCGTCTCGCACTTTGAATCGGAGCGCCTCCAGCAGGAGCTCGCCAGCGCCTGAGTAGGATAGACATTCTTGTCTTTCCCTCTGTGTCTTTCTGGGGCAAACACGGATAGGCAAGAATGCCTGTCCCACGAGAGTCTTCTCTGCGTAACTCTGTGCCCTCTGCGCCTCTGCGTTATATTTTCTTTGGTCTGTTTCGCCCAGCAGTTAGTCGGCTAGAGTGAATAAATGCCTGACGTCCGCAGCGCATTAAAGCAAGGACTCGCCCAACTGCGCGAAGCGCACGTTCCGTCCTTCACGCTCGCCGCGGAACTTCTCTTGCTTCATGTCCTCGGCCGCGACCGCACCTGGCTCTACGCGCATCCCGAAGAGGAAATCCCCGCCGTCGACGCCCAACGCTTTTTCGCGCTCCTCGCACGCCGCGCAGCAGGCGAACCGACGCAGCACCTCACCGGCCAACAGGAATTCTGGGGCCTCGAGTTTGAAGTCACTCCCGACGTTCTGATTCCCCGCCCAGAAACCGAACACCTCATCGAAGTCGCCCTCGACCGCCTCGCCGTCCGCGAACTTCGCGCCGGCCGCAAACAAACCCTCACCGGCGAAGGCCTGCAACTCGCCGACATCGGCACCGGCTCCGGCTGCATTGCCATCGCCCTGGCCAAGGAACTCCCCTGCGCGACGATCTACGCCACCGACATTTCCGCCGCCGCCCTGGCTATCGCTCAACGCAACGCCACCCGCCACTCCGTCTCCGATCGCATCCAGTTTCTCGAGTCCAACCTGTTCGATGGCTTCTCCGATCGCCGCCTCGCGAATGCCGGACTCCTCGGTGTAGGGGCGCAGCATGCTGGGCCCCTACTCGGCCGGGACGCGCCACCCGAGTCACCCGTGACGAGTCACCAGTCACCGCTTCTTGATCTCGTCGTGAGCAATCCACCCTACGTCGGACGGCGGGAAACGGAAACGCTGGCACGCGAAGTCCGCGATCACGAACCGGAAATCGCGCTCTACGGCGGAGAAGAAGGCTACGAACTGTACGCCGATCTCATCACCCAATCCGCCGCGCATCTCAAGCCCGGCGGGATACTCGTTCTCGAACTAGGCCACAACAGCCTCCCCGCTGTCCATCCGCTCCTGGACGCTCCCAAGTGGACCAACGTAGCCGTAACCAACGACCTAGCCGGAATCCCCCGCGTCATCGCCGCTGAACACACTTGAGCACTTTGGCTTTGGACGCTAGAATGGTGGCTGAAGTAATTAATCAGTTCAGCCCAGACTGGACGAACAAATGGCAAAACGAAGATTAGCCGGATCGCGGCCTGTTGCGCAGATCGTGTCGGCGCTGACCGCGCGCACGCAATTCGGCCAGATACTCAAACGAGCGGGGCAGAACCAGGAAAGGTTCGTCGTCGGCAGACGCGGTGAGCCGCAAGTGGTAATTATGGGCATCGAGGAGTATTTGAAAAACTTTGCCAAGCCTCTGCCCGTCGTTGAAGAAATCCGACACGAGGCCAAAGTCAAAGGGCTAGACCGTTTGACAATGCGAGAAATAAACCGGGAGATCAAACGGTACCGCCGCGAGCGCAAGCAGAAATTGAAGAATGCTTAGAGTAGTCTTGGACACAAACGTCGTCGTTTCGGGGCTTCTGCATCAAAAAGGCGCGCCGACAGCCATCCTGGATGCCGCGACCTCGAAACAATTTCGCTCTTATGTTTCACAATCTCTCCTCGATGAATACCGCGAAGTTCTGGACCGTGACTACCTTGTGCTGGATCAGCGCAGAGCCGCAAGATTCATTGGAGACTTTCGAGAGATTGCTATATTCGTCGTGCCTCGAAAAAAAGTAAGGGTCGCGCGTGATCCAGACGACGACAGGGTGTTGGAGTGCGCGCTCGAAGCCGGCGCTGATTTTATCGTCACAGGAAATGTTCGGGACTTTCCAACGCAATTCCATGGAGTGCGCGTCATCACGCCGCGTGATTTTCTGTTCGTCCTGGGATCCTCACCAAATCCATTCTAGTTCCACCGACGCAGCCAAATCGGAATTGTTGCGGGCCCGGGGGGAGAGTAGGCTAGGGCCATGCCGGAGATGGCACGGTTTCGGGCCAAGCACGGGCCACTGGAAGAACAATCGGCTTTCGCGCAATCGTCCATCTTGCACGTGGATATGGACGCGTTTTTTGTTTCGGTGGAATTGCTGGATCGGCCGGAACTGCGAGGAAAACCCGTGGTTGTCGGCGGGCGGCCGGATCAGCGCGGCGTCGTTTCCGCCGCGAGCTATGAAGCGCGCAAATTTGGCATTCATTCCGCGATGCCGTTGCGCACGGCGAGCCGCCTATGTCCGCACGCGATTTTTCTCGACGGCCATCATGCGAAATATGCCGAGTGGAGCGACCGCGTCGCGGCGATCCTCGCGAAGTTTTCTCCAATCGTGGAAATGGTTTCGATCGATGAAGCCTACCTCGATCTCTCCGGCACCGAGCGCTTGCACGGGCCACCACTCGCGGCAGCGGACAAGTTGTTGCGAACAATCACAAGAACAACGGCGCTGCCGTGCTCCGGCGGCCTCGCGGCGACGCGCCTGGTTGCCAAAGTCGCTTCCGAGCAAGCTAAGCCGCGTGGCCTCGTCTGGGTGCCGCCCGGCAGCGAACAGCGATTTCTCGCGGCGCTGCCGGTAAGAAAAATTCCCGGCATCGGCGAAGTTACGGAACGCGCGCTTCGCGCCCTCGGCATCGAGACCGTCGAGCAGATCACGGCCGTGCCACAGGAAAAACTGGAAAGCATTTTTGGACAGTGGGGAACGGCGCTCTATCGCAAGTCGCGCGGCGGCGATTCCTACGAATTTGTGATCGACGCCGAGCCGAAATCAATCTCCCACAATCACACTTTCGGTGAAGATACCGGCGACGTGGACACCCTTTCCGCTATGCTCAGCCACCTTTCGCAGAAAGCCTGCAAGCGGCTGCGCGAAGCGGGGCTCGCCACGCGAACGCTCACGCTGACGATTCGCTACGCCGGCTTCGAAACGCACACGCGCTCCAAAACGCTGGGAGAACCCACGCGGCTCGATTCCGACATTTTTGCCGTGTTTCAAAAACTTTTTCGCGTTCATCGCGATGTGAAAAGAAAAGTCCGGCTGCTCGGAGTCAGCCTCAGTGGCCTGACTCACGGCGGTGAGCAACTTGATTTGCTGGACGCCGAGCGCCGCGCGAAACTGGATAAACTCACCAGCGCCACCGACCGTCTCCGCGACCGTTTTGGTTTCGGCAAAGTGCAATTCGGCGGCTCGCTTCGCCGCGATGAATTGGGCCACGATCGCGACGATTCGTAACTTCCAGCGAAACCTCAGCCGAATGTCCTATACTTTATCTTCCGTGAGCGATCATCCATGAGCGCGCCTCCCACTCCCGGTGTCTCTGCTTCACCCCATTCGCCCAATCTGATGGATCGCGTGCGACATTTCTGGCAGCGCGTCAGCGAAGGCCGCCAGATCGATGATCTGTGGTCGCAGTTCGCAGCCGATGCGCGCTCCAGTTACGGCTTCTATGACCGCGACGTCGACTGGGATGAAATCCACAAGCTTCCGCGCTGGCGCCAGCCGCTTCACGTAGCGAAGGAATTCTTCTGGGCGCTGCTTTTGAAAATGACGCCCGCCCGGCGCGTCCTTCTGCTCATCGCTTTTGTCATGCTAGTGATATCTGCGATCAAGTCTCAGATGAACTTCGAAGTGATTGCGGTGATTCTCTTCTTATTGCTGCTTTCCCTGGAGCTGGCTGACAAAGTCACCATGAAGCGCGACCTGGAAATCGCGAGAGAGATTCAAACCTGGCTGGTGCCTTCGCAAGCTCCGGAAGTCGCGGGCGCGGACATCGCGTTCGCGACACGTCCGCAGAATTCCGTGGCCGGCGATTATTACGATGCGTTCTATCCCAATCCAGAGGAGCGCGAGAGGCTGATGGTGGTGATCGCCGATGTCGCCGGCAAGAGCGTTCCCGCCGCGCTGCTCATGGCCACCTTGCAAGCAAGCCTGCGGACCATCGCCGGGGAACATGCCCCGCTCGCGGACCTGGTGGCGCGGCTGAATCGCTATGCCTGCGCGCACAGCCTGAACGGCTTGCGCTTCACGACCGCGGTTCTCTCGGAATACAACCCGACGACGCGGAGGCTGACGTACGTTAATGCCGGGCACAACGCGCCGATTCTACGACGCGCTAATGGCGCAACTGAAACGTTGGAAGTTGGCGGCTTACCGCTTGGGATTCGATCGGACGGTATTTACGAAACTGCTTCGCTCGAGCTCAGGGCGGGCGACGCTCTGATTTTTTTCACCGATGGCGTCGTCGAGGCTTTCAATGAATCAGGCGAAGAATTCGGAAACGAGCGCTGGCTCGGCGCCATTCGCAATCTGCCGGATTGGGATGCGCAGCAAACCCTGCAGTTCCTGATGAAGCGCGTCGATGAATTCGTCGGCGCCACGCGCCAGTCCGATGACATTACCTGCCTCGTCTTTCGCAGCAAATAGAAGCCGCCACGGATTTCTTACAGCGAAAAACGGCCTGCCCAGAAGGCGGGCCCGACAACCACTTTCGGAGCAAATAATCGCTCACGGAAACTTTCGAGAACACCAGTCTCCCTTCGTGGCCCCGTCTGTCGCATAATCACAGCGTGACGCCACGCGAAATGGCCAACGCGATCTGCGACACGCTTCGCCGCAACGGCTATCAAGCGCTGCTGGTGGGCGGATGCGTGCGCGACTTGCTTCTCGGCCGCGAGCCCGCCGATTACGATGTGACCACCGACGCCAATCCCAATCAAGTCGCGGCGCTCTTCCCGGAAAGTGTCGCGGTGGGCGCGCAATTCGGCGTGATTCTGATCCCACGGGATGAGCTGAAAGTGGAGGTGGCCACGTTCCGCTCGGATGTGGGCTACAGCGACGGCCGCCACCCGGACAGCGTGGTTTATTCGAAGACGCCGCAGGAGGACGTGCGGCGCCGCGACTTTACCATCAACGGTCTGCTGATGCGCCACGACAGCGGCGAAGTGCTCGACTACGTGGGCGGGCAGGCCGACCTTAAGGCGAGAGTCATTCGAGCCATCGGCGAGCCCGGCCGCCGTTTCACGGAAGACAAACTACGCATGATGCGTGCGGTGCGATTCGCCGCGCGTTTCGGCTTCGAAATCGAAGCCAAAACGTTTCGCGCGGTACGCCGCCACGTAGAAGAGATCCATCAAGTTTCTCCAGAGCGCCTCCGCGAAGAGCTCACCAAACTACTCACCGAGGGTGCGGCCCGGCGGGCGTTCGAACTGCTGGATGAAACCTTGCTGCTCCAGCAAGTTCTTCCCGAAATCGGAGCGATGAAGGGCGTCGAGCAGCCTGCGCAATTTCATCCGGAAGGCGACGTTTGGATTCATACACGCATGATGCTCGAAGGGCTGCCTGCAAACGTGTCCCCAACACTGGCCTGGGGCGTCCTGCTTCACGATGTTGGCAAGCCGCCGACGTTTCAATCTGTGGCGGAGACGGGCGACCGCATTCGATTCAACAAACACGTCGAAGTCGGTGTGCGCATGGCCGAGGCCATTTGCAAGCGCTTGCGCTTCTCCAACGAGGACACCGAGCAGATTCTTGCGCTGGTGGACAATCACATGAAGTTCGGCGCGGTCGAGGAAATGCGCGCCTCAACGCTGAAGAAGTTTGTGCGGCTCCCGCACTTTGACGAGCACCTGGCGTTGCATCGGCTCGACTGTCTTTCCAGCCACCGCCACCTCGATTCCTATCAGTTCGTAACGCAATTCCTAGCGGTAACCCCTCCCGAGCAAGTCCGCCCGGAACGCCTGTTGACGGGCGATGACCTCCAAACCATGGGGTTTCGACCCGGCCCGCTATTTGCTGAGATACTCCGGGCACTCGAGGACGCCCAATTGGAGGGGCAGATCGCGACGCGAGAAGAAGCAGCGCAGTACGTCACGAAGAGATTCTCGGGTAAGGAGCGAAGGGCCTCAAGTGATGGAGCGAGCAGCCGATAGGGATAGTGAAGCATGCAGACTGTCTGCGCTTCCTCATGGCTTCTGTAATACATTGATAAAAAATGCTTTACTCGACACTTTGCAGTGCGGCGTGATTTTTGATAGGATGTGAGTGGAACGTACTAAGATTTTATGCTAGCAACTTTAATACTTTTATGCACCCTTTCCGACACGCTGGCATCTAAAATCTTATCGCGCAGCTCCTTTCGAGCTGTGTCGGTAACCAGGGGGCATCATGGCTGAGAAAAAATTTGTCGTGCCAGAGGTACTTCCCATCCTGCCGGTTCGCGACACTGTCCTGTTTCCGGGGGCTGTGCTGCCTTTGACCGTGGGACGAGAGAGTTCTCTGTCGCTAGTGAATAGTTTGCAGGGCGACGAGAAGCTTCTGGGAGTGGTCGCGCAGCTCGATCCGCGAGTCGAGGATCCTGCGGCCGCTGATCTCCACAAACTCGGGACGCTGGCCAAGGTGCATAAGACCGTAAAAATGCCGAACGGCAACGTGGTCATCTTCCTGGAAGGCCTCCAGCGCATTCAAGTGCTCGACTTGATCGGCCTGCGTCCATTTCTGCAGGCCCGCGTGCAGGCGGAACCGGACATCATCGGCGAAGCGGATACGGAACTGGAGGCGCTGCAGCGCAATGCGCAGGATCTCTTCCGCGACGTGGTAAGCCACTCGCCGCAGCTCTCCGACGATCTGCAATCCGTGGCCATGAATATCGACAATCCAGGCCGCTTGACGGATTTCATCGCCGGCACTCTGCCGTCGCTTTCGACGCTGCTGCGCCAGGAATTGATCGAGACCGCCAGCGTGCGCAAGAGGCTCGAAATTCTTATCCGCGAACTATCGAAGGAGCTCGAGGTCCTGGAGCTTCGCTCGAAAATCCACGATCAAGTGCAGGAGCAGGTCAGCCAGAACCAGCGCGAGTATCTCCTGCGCGAACAGATGAAGGCGATCCAGAAGGAACTCGGCGAATCCGACGATACGATGCAGGAGATCGACGAGCTTCGCAAGAAAGTGGAAGAAGCGGCCATGTCCGCCGAAGCCAAGAAAGAGTGCGACCGCGAGCTGAAACGGCTGTCAAAAATGACGCCGGCTTCCGCGGAGTACATGGTTTCGCGAACTTATCTCGAATGGATGACTTCGCTGCCGTGGAGCAAGTCCTCGGGCAGCTCGGAAATCGACATCACGAAGGCGCACGAGATTCTGGACGAAGACCACTACGATTTGCAGAAGGTGAAGGAGCGCATCCTCGATTACCTGGCGGTGAAGAAACTTCAGCCCGGCATGAAGGGACCGATCCTTTGCTTCGTGGGGCCTCCGGG
>JBGQDD010000148.1:0-7636 GCA_041495665.1 Candidatus Acidiferrum sp. | reverse complement strand
GGACGCGTGGCTTTCAAGGCATTCCCTCATGTCATGCTCGAAGGAGAGATGAGCTATGACTTCCAGCAGGCATTCACCGAAGGCTTCACGAATCCGAGCGGCGGTGCCATCACTTTTCAGAACAGCAATCTCAAAGTTCTGCATGGACTTGTCGGCCCCAAAATCGTGGCGGGTCACGGAGCGATCCGGCCTTTCGTGACGTTGAAGGGAGGATTTATCAACTTCAGGCTGGATCCCCGGCCCGCCAGCTTCGCAGGCTTCACCAGTACGATCGATAATCTGCGAGCGAACAATGTAAACGGGGCGATTTATCCGGGCGCGGGTTTGGAAGGACATCTCGGGCCGGTTGGTTTGCGCCTTGAGGCTGGCGATGAGATCTACTTCGCCGGAGGCACGCATCACAATCCGCGTGTGGCGTTCGGACCATTTATCCGTTTCTAGGTTCACCGCCATAGGAACAGCGTTGATCCGCGGAAGTCGTTTAGTGCCATGGAAGGCCCCGCTTTTTCGATTGAATGAAAGTGGGGCAATCCCTTCCCATCGACGCGGAATTAGACGATATTGCGGTCCGCGGCCTGCAATTGAATGTAGGCACACTGCTCGGTCAGAGGGCAAAGCTCGCATTTCGGAGTGGATCTCTTGCAAGTCTGCTGGCCGTGCTTTTTCAGCAGCAAGTAGGCACTTTGTCGAGCCGCAAAAGTCTCCGCCAGCCCGGCGCTCAGGATATCGCGCGCGGCGCGGTAATCCGCTGCATAGTTTTTCCCGGCCTTGCCAAACCACAGCCGCGCGGGCACTTCGACAAACGCAGAGGGGACGGCGGCGATGGGTGCCAATTTTGAAAACAGCAGTATTTTTTCCGTGCTTGGCTCCCCAATCACAGGAAACTCCCGGAGGATCTTCTTTGCGCCGCGAATGCCTTTGCCTGTTTGCTCTTTTTCCTCTTGCATCCTTTCCTTCAATATGGCCTTGAGATCTCCGCCAAATTCAGCCTTTACTTTGCGGGCGATTTCTTTCAACCTCTCCGCGCGCAACCCCGGCATGATTCCGCCGAGCCGCAACAATTTCGCCAGTTTTGCTTTCGGGGCCCCAAGAATCTCTTTTGGACTCAGTCCCACTTCCCGCTCCAGCGCGTCAAATCCTTTCGAACACGATGCATCCGTGGCGGGATAGCCGCAATTCAAGTAGACAATCATTTCGTAAGGATCCGTGGGGCCAGCTGCCTGCTGCGGTCCGTACGTCTTCTCCAACGATTCCAGGATTTCGTTTACGTTTGACAGATGATTTCTCCCATCGTCAATGGAGCGTTGCGGATTTTCCGTGGCTAGAGTCGCCGAGATGTTCGTGGTGCCGGCGAAGAAGGAACTGGTCGGTCATGCCGGCGATGTAATCGCAGACAATGACGTAGCGCGGTTCCATTTGCGCGAGATCTTCATAGGAAACGGGCATCGAGCCGTGACGGCTTAAATAGTAAATGAAAAGTTCCTCCAGGCACTGGACGGAGCGGTCGCGGTCCCCGGTGATGGCAGGATGGTTGTAGATATGCGCGAAGAGGAAGCCCTTCAACTCACGATTTCGCGCTGCCGCGGGTTCGCTGAAACCGGCGAGGCGTTTTGGGGCCCGGCGTATGCCTTCCGCGGAGGAGGCACCGGAGACCAGGACGCGCTGCTGCGTAGTCTCAATGAGATCAGTGGCCAGCGCATCCAAAACGCGCTTGAGGGCTTCGTTGAAGATGAGTTTTTCACGGGCGCCGCGATGCGCGGAATCGACCTGCGCGTAGACTTCGCCAAAAAAAGAAACTTCCTTGCGCAAAACGGCGAGATCCAGAAGCTCGGCTTCGAGAGCATCGTCGATATCGGCCGTGTTGTAGGCGATTTCATCGACCCAGTCGATGAGTTGCGCTTCGAGGGGAGGGCGCAAATCGAGGAGGTATTCGGCAAGCTGGGGAAATTCCGCGGCGGAATAATCACGCGAATGCTTGATGATGCCTTCGCGAACTTCAAAGGTGAGATTCAAGCCGGGAAAATCAAGGTAGCGCTGCTCGAATTGTTCGACGATACGAAGCGCGTGCAGATTGTGATTGAAACAGCCGCCTTGCGCGCGCATCAATTCGTCGAGCTTGCGTTCGCCGGCATGGCCGAATGGCGGATGGCCGATGTCGTGAACGAGAGCGAGCGCTTCGGCAAGCTCAGTGTTCAGTTCCAGAGCGGAGGCGACGGTCCGGGCAATCTGCGCAACTTCCAGCGTGTGCGTCAGGCGATTGCGGAAATGGTCCGAGTAGCGCGTGGTGAAAACTTGCGTCTTGGCTTCGAGGCGGCGAAAAGCGCGGGAATGAATGATGCGGTCGCGGTCACGCGCGTAGGCACTGCGGTAAGGATGGGGCGGCTCGGGGTAGCGCCGGCCGCGGGATTGTTCCGCGCGCATCGCCCAGGGAGCTGAAGTGGGAACTGGTTCGATGGGCCGCTCCGTCATATTCCGGCTGATCCGCGCGATTTTTTATGCGCGGAGCGAATCAGGATTTCGGCGAAAGCGTATCCAATCCGCGCTCGGCTTGATCCGCAATGGCGGTGTCCGGAAATTCCTTCTTGATCTGCTGGTAGATGCTGGCGGCCTCTTTTGGATTGGAAGTGCGAAGAATGCCGGCAAGTTCCAGCAGCACCAGCGGCCGCGGCACAAGAGCGCTCTGCTTTTCCGCCAAAGCACGAAAGGTTTTGACTGCATCATCGGGCCTGCCAGTGCGGGAGTAAATAACCGCCATCTGATACTGCGCCATGGCGGCCAGCTCTTTGTCGCTGCTGCCGCTGATTTTCTTCAAATCTTCGAGTGCCTGATTGTGGCGCTCGAGGTCCTCGAGACAAAGCGCGGAGTAGTAGCGAGCGAGTCTTCCAGGATTCGTGCTGGGATATTTGTCGGCCACCTTGGTGAATTTTTGCAAAGCATCCTGGACGCGCGCGGGCTCATCGGGATAGAAGGGTTCATTGGGCTCGGCTGGATCGGGAGCTGCGGCGATGCGGCCCTGGTAAGCCTTCATGCCGGTATCGAATGCCGCGGACGCTTCCACAGTCTGGCGATCGATGTAAAAACGCCACCCGCCATAGCCGAGGGCCACGGCCAGAGCGAGAATCACGATGATGAGCGTGAACTGTCCGTGAGAGATAACGGCTTCGGCGCCGTGCTCGATGGTTTCCTTGATTCTGTCCTGTTTCAGTTCTTTGCGCGAAATATGATCGGACACGCACGCTCTCCTGAGTGGTCTGGAACGTGTAATCGTAACACAAGATCCTGATCGCAGGCGGGTTCGGGACGCAGGCTGCGAACGTGGGAGCGCAGATTAACCTTTCCGCTCGAAAAATGCCAGGCGTGCTCCAAAGTGCGCCGGGTGGTGCTAGTTTTGAAGTATGCAGACGGCTTGCATTCATTGTGGCACAGAGCATTTGCTGAAGGATGGGCAGTTCGGCGGTCATTCGAGAGTACAGTTTAAGTGCTCGAAATGTGGGAAGACCACCATCGTGGAGATCAAGCGGCGGGTGGATTCCACCGTGGTCATGTCTCCCCTTCCCTCCTTTGCTCGCGCGGACGCCAGCAGTTCCAACCTGCAATTGCCGCCGGCCGATCCCGGAATTCGGCTGCCTGAAAAAACGAAGATCGTGCTCAGCATTCTGTCGGGCCCATCGAAAGGCGAGAGCCACACGCTCAGCAAACCGCGAGTTGTGCTGGGCCGAAAAGGCGCTGATATTCCGCTGAATGATCCTGAAATTTCACGGCATCACTGCCTACTGGAAGTGCGGGACACGTACATCAATCTGAAGGACATGGATTCCACCAACGGAACTTTCTACGATGAAGAACGAGTGCGAGCGGCCATGTTGCAGGACGGCACTGAGTTTCGAGTCGGCGTGAGCTTGATTCGTGTGAATTTCCAGCCGAAATAGCGGAACTTCGTTCCTCCGCAGGTTGGTTCCATCGGCGCTTCGATTCCCGAGATTGCCTTTGTGAGATACTAGCGTCGATTTCAAAATTGTCCGGAGTCCGATGAACCGCCTCTCCGCCTGCCTGATTACGCTCAATGAAGAACACAACCTGCCGCGGGCGTTGAATTCGCTTGCGGGAATTGCCGATGAAATAGTGGTGGTGGACTCTGGGAGCACGGACCGCACCCTGGACATCGCGCGGGAGTACGGCGCAAAGGTCCTCACTCATCCGTGGAGCAATTTTGGAGCGCAGAAGAATATGGCGGCGGCGGCGGCAAGCAACGACTGGATCTTGTCGCTGGATGCGGACGAGGAGTTGAGTGCGGAACTGCGCGAATCGTTGCTCAGGTGGAAAAGGAAGGCACCGGAATTTGCGGTGTACGAAGTGGCACGGCGCACTTGGTATTTCGGCGCATGGGTGTGGCACACCCGGTGGTATCCAGATTATCAGCGGAAACTCTATCGGCGGGACAAGGCGAAATTTGAGGCCTCGCTCCACGCGACGCCCAGATTTGAGGGGCCGGTAGGACGCCTCGAAGGTGATCTTCTCCACTACACGTTGCGCTCGGTCGAAGAGCACGCTGCAAAAGTGGAGAGCTACACATCGCGGATCGCACAAGACATGTATGCGGAAGGCCGCCGAAGCTGGCGCGCCGCGATGTGGCTGGCGGCGCCTTGGAGCTGGTTTCAGAACTACGTGCTGTATCTCGGGTTTCTCGACGGCTATCGCGGTTGGCTCATTTCGCGGATGGCGGCGCGGGGGACGTGGCTGAAATTCAAAAAGCTCGGGAAGCTCATCGAGACGGAGCGCCGCGCGGGCGGAGCTCGGAGGCCATGAGGGTGCTCTACGTTGATCTGGAGCGGGAATGGCGCGGCGGGCAAAGCCAGGCACTGCTGACGCTCAGTGGGTTGCGCGAGCGCGGACATGAGGTCGAGTTGCTGGCGGCGCGGGATTCGCCGCTTGCGAATCGCGTTTCGGAAGCGGGGATCACGGTTCATCAAGTACCGCGATTCGGCTTGCGCGGCTGGGCTGCTCGCGGGATGCGCAGTTTGATCGCCTCGAAGCGATTCGAGCTCGTTCATCTCAATGAGCCGCACGCGTTGACGGCGGCATGGCTGGCGAGGGCGCACACGCGGATTCCGTTGCTGCTTTCTCGCCGAATCGGATTCCCGCTTCAGAAGAACGCAGTGTCGCAGGCACGATACCGGGCCGTGGAACGGTTCGTGGCGAACAGCAAAGATGTGGCGCAAAGCTTGATCGAGTCAGGCATCGCGGCAGAGCGGATTTCGATCGTGAATGAAGGCGTGGAAATCTTTCCATTGCGAATACCGGAACAACGAAGCGGCGCGCGGAGGCACTGGGGTGTGCGAGAAAATGAATTCTTGTTTGGGTGCGTCAGCGTTCTTGTTCCGGAAAAAGGACAACGGCACTTGATCGAAGCGCTTCCCCTGGTAAGAGCGCTTCATCCAGAAGTGCGCCTGCTGCTCGCGGGCGACGGCGCCTGCCGCGCGGAACTGGAGGCGCTTGCAAAGCGCCTCGCGCAGACAGAAGCGGTGCTTTTCCCGGGCTTTGTGAAGGACGTCGCACAAGTGTACGCGGCGCTCGATGCGTTTGTATTTCCCTCGGAGTTCGAAGGGCTGGGAACCGCATTGCAAGCAGCGATGGCCGCAGGCTTGCCTTGCATTTCAACGAAGCGCGGGGCACTCGGTGAAGTGATCGATAGCGAACGAACCGCGCTGGTCGCGGAACCCAATGGCAGGGAGTTTGCCGTTATGATGCTGCGACTAATCAATGATGAAGGGCTCCGAAAGAAACTTAGCGAAGCAGGCCGCAGCGAGGTGAAACAACGGTTTTCGGCGGGGCGCATGGTCGAAAACACGATTCGGGTCTACGAGGATGTTCTCGAGAAAAGACGAACGGCATAGAGCCGTTGGAACCTGCCGTGATTCAGGGAACAGTCTGTAGCGCAGAAACGAGCTGAGATATACTCCACTCCGTTCGGCCATGCTACAGAAAGAGTTCCCGGCCCATCCTAAATTTCTTTGTGCGAGGCATTCGTGCGTCCACTACTTGCACTTCTGATCGTGACACTTCTTGGTTCTGCAAATGCGGCGGCACAATCCGGGAAAACGATGGAACCTCCACTGGATATTGCGGGGACGGCAGTCGGGCGGCAACATCACGCTATCCTGACCAAAAGTAGGCTGGCACAAGAATACTTCGATCAGGGGATCACACTCTTTTTCGGATTCAACCACGAGGAAGCTGCGAGAGCTTTCCAGCGAGCCGCAGAACTCGATCCATCTTCGCCGATGCCGCTATGGGGAATCGCCCTGGCCGTGGGGCCCAATTACAACCTGGATGTAGACGCGGAGCGCGAAAAACTGGGGTACCAAACGGTGCACAGGGCAGAGAAACTCGCGGAGCACGCGCCACAAATCGAGAAAGACTACGTGGCAGCCCTTGCGAAGCGCTACTCGGGAGATGCGTCACCGAATTACCGGAAACTATCTCTGGATTTCGCGGCGGCCATGGAGGCGCTTTCGGAAAAATATCCAGACGACTTGGACGCGGCAACGCTCTACGCGGAAAGTCTGATGAATCTAAACCCCTGGAAGCTTTGGTCGCTGGATGGCAAACCGGCGGTCAGAACCGAAGAAATTGTGCGTGTACTGGAGTCCGTACTGCAGCGGAACCCAAACCACGCGGGCGCGAATCATTACTACATCCACGCGGTCGAGGCGTCTCCCCATGCGGAACGCGCCCTCCCCAGCGCAGCAAGGCTAGGAGGGATGGTGCCGTGGGCCGGTCATTTGGTGCACATGCCCGCACATATTTACATCCGCACGGGGGATTATGCTGAAGCCGCAAGGAACAACTCGGAGGCAGCGCAGGTCGATGAACCTTATTTGAAGCAGCGCCATCTGATGGGGAGCAGCTACGATTTTCTGTACTACAGCCACAACCTCCACTTTTTGTCGGCTGCGGATGCCATGGCCGGAAATTTCGCCGCTGCGAAGCAGGCGGCCGACGAGGTGGAAGCTCACATCCGCCCCCTTGTTGGGAAGATGCCGGAGTCCGAGAGTTATCTGCCAACGCCCATCCTTGTTCTCGTGCGCTTTCACCGCTGGGACGAAATCATGAAGACCAGCCCGCCGGAACCAAACCTAGTGATGACAAATGCACTGTGGCATTTTGCCCGTGGGAGCGCCGCGGCGGCCATGGGGAAGATCGAAATGGCGGAAGCTGAACGTAAGGTGCTGGAGACTGTCCGCGGAAAAACATCACCCGAGCAAGAGTTCGGGATGAACTTCAACAAAGCCCGAGACTTTCTGGATCTGGCCGCCAGCATCCTGGGTGCCCGGATCGCAATGGCGCAGGGTGACAGCGATCGCGCAATCCAATATTGGACAACGGCAGTTCAAATCGAGGACGGGTTCAGATATAACGAGCCTCCCGAATGGTTTTACCCGGTTCGTGAATCGCTGGGCGCGGCTTTGCTTTCCGCCGGCAAGGCGAAGGAGGCCGAGCAAGTTTTCCGTGATGATTTGCGGCAGAATCCCCGGAACCCACGCTCGCTTTTCGGTTTGATGAGCAGCCTGAAGGTACAGCATCGTGAAGAGGACGCAGCCTGGGTGGAACTCCAATTCAACGAGGCGTGGAAGGG
>JBGQDD010000147.1:0-7640 GCA_041495665.1 Candidatus Acidiferrum sp. | reverse complement strand
GGCACGCGGCCTTTGTCATCCGCGCGGCGCACCAGGCGCTGCGAGACGACTGCCTTCAACGTGGCGGCAAGCTGCAAACGAATCTGTTTCTGCTCCGGCGGCGGGAAGACCGCGATAATACGCTGAATCGTTTCCGTCGCATCTAGGGTGTGCAGGGTGGAGAGCACCAGGTGGCCGGTTTCCGCGGCCAGCAGCGCCGTGGAAATGGTTTCGAGGTCGCGCATTTCGCCGACCAGAATCACGTCCGGATCCTGACGCAGGGCGGCGCGCAACGCGGTGGAAAAGTTCGCGGTGTCCACTTCGACTTCGCGCTGATTGATGAAACTCTTTTTGTCGCGGTGCAGAAACTCGATGGGATCTTCGATGGTGATCAAATGGTCGGCGCGGTTGGCATTGATGCGGTCGATCATCGCCGCCAGCGTGGTGGACTTACCGGAACCGGTGGTTCCCGTGACCAGAACTAGCCCACGCTGCTCTTCGCAGATTTTGGAGATTACGGCGGGGAGGTTCAATTCTTCGGTGGTGCGAATTTTTGTAGGAATGACGCGCAGCACCATGCCGACGTTGCCGCGCTGCTGAAAGACGTTAACGCGGAAACGGCCCAGGCCCGCAACGCCATAGGCCATGTCCAATTCCGCTGTTTCCTTGAATTTTTGCTTCTGGCGGTTGGTCATCATGCTGAACGCCATGGAAAGCATCTCTTCCGGCGTGACGCGAGGCACGTCGGTCAGCGGGGCGAGCAGGCCGTCAATGCGCAAGTACGGGTGATTGCCGACTTTCAGGTGCAAGTCGGACGCTTTGCTTTCGACCGCGCGGCGGAGAAGATCGTCAATGCTGATAGCCATGTCGTGTGAACCCCGCAAGAATGCAGCTAATACGCGACACTAGCATCCGCGAAAAGGGTGGGCAAGGAACCTGAGAGCCGCCGTTGCGCTCTAGTTAACTGAGCCTCGGGACAGGTTCTTCGAGGGGAAATCGAATCTCAGGCCTTCTTCAAATAGAGCGAATCGTAGAGCAGTCCGGCGACAAATCCTCCGGCCAGCGGACCGACCCAGTAGACTCCCTGATGCGCCCAGTGCGTCGCTGCAAGGGCGGGTCCGAAGGCACGCGCGGGGTTCAGTGCCCCTCCTGTTAAAGGACCAGCCACAAGAATGCCCAGAGAAATGGTCAGGCCAATGCCGAATCCCGCGATCGAGCGGAATGCTCCTTTTTCATCTACGGCCGTCGCAAAAACCACCAGCACGAGGAAGAAGGTGGTTACCGCCTCAAGGGAGATCCCGGCCCAAACCGGAAAATCTCTTGCCAGCGCTGGCGTACCCAAAGAAACGGCGCGCCAGGTTTCTTCAGGAACGACAGTCTTGAGCAGAAATGCAGCGGCCGACGCGCCGGCAAGCTGCGCAACCCAAAAGAGGAAGGCCTCGATAGTGCCAAGGCGCTTAGTGACCCAGAAGCCGATGGTCACCGCGGGATTGAAATGTCCGCCGGAGATGTGGCCCAGCGCGGAAACCATGATGCCGAAGGCAAGACCGTGGGCCAGCGCGATGCCCAGAAGGCCGAGGCCGCCGCCCGCGCCATGCAGATATTGATCCGTGCAGATCGAGCCCGCGCCAAAAAAAATCAGCGCAAACGTTCCCAGGAATTCCGCGATCAGTTTTTGCGATGTGCTGTACATCGTTGATCCTCCGTGCCAGGAAAGGAAAGCGCGCCCGATGTGAACGGCTGCATTCTATCTGGAATGCGATGCGAAGCGCCAGCCACTCCAGCAAAGTTCAAGCCCTAGCCACGGAAGCGACTAGTTCAGCGGCGGAAGGCCCACTTTTTTCAGGAGTTCCGCGAAACGGGGATCCGTCGTCCCGTATGAATCCACGTCAGCGCGGGCCCGGATAGTATCCATGCGAGCGTCACCCTGCTGGTAGGCCAACTCGAGCGCGGCAAATGCGTGGGCCTTTTCACCCAGGCCCACGTAGATATTCGCGATTCCCATCCAAGAGACGTACTTCGTTCTGGCTTCTTCGATCAATTCACCGAGAATCTCTCGAGCGCGCTCAGCCTTGCCAGCCCGGGCACAGGCATATCCCAGATAGCCGCGGTAGTAGGACGATTCCGGTATGGCTTGAACCGTTTTTTCCATCTCGGTCACCGCTTCGTCAAATTTCTTCTGAAGAATCAGAACTTGAGCGTAGCCGTAGTGGCTGATCGGAAAACTCGGGTCCATATCGAGGGTCTTGCGATACACCTGCTCGGCTTCCGAGATATGCTTGCCGTACATCAGTGCCAGGCCCAAATTGAAGTTGAGGACGGGGGTAAAGGGCTCCAGCTCCAAAGCCCTGCGGATCTCCTTGACGGATTCCTCAAAGCGGCCCGTGGCCCACAAGAGCTCCGCATACCATTGGTGAGCATAGGGGTAGCTGGGGTTGAGGTCAATCGCTCGCTGGAACTCGCGCTCCGCCCCGGGAAAATCCCACTGGAAGACCAGGAGCACGAGACCCATCGAAGCATGAGCCTCCCCCAGGGAAGGGTCCAGTTCCAGCGCTTTTTCTGCGGCTAGGCGAGCTTTCGCTCCTGCTTCCTTCGGCGAAAGGGTAGCGCTGTTGCGCGCTAGGGAGAAGTAAGAACCGGCAAGTCCGGAATAGGCGAGGGCATAATTGGGATCCTTCGCGATGGCTTGCTGGAAATAGTCAATCGCCTTGATTACTCCACCGGTCGTACGCTTGTTCCAATAAAATCGTCCTTGCAAGTACAACTGATAGGCTTCGGAGTTTTGAGTTGGGCGCTGAGCCATGAGATTTTGCTGGGCGCCGGTAAGCTTGAGCTTCATGTTTTCCGTGATGTCGCGGGTGATGTCCGATTGCAAGGAATTTACGTCAATTAGCTTGCGTTGATACTGCTTGCCCCAAATCTGGCGGTCGTGCTCGGCGTCAACCAATTCCGCGCCGATGGTGAGATTGTCACCCTGCTGTGTCATGCGTCCGGTCAGGATGGCGTGAACGCCGAGTTCGCGAGCGACTGCGGGCGGATCGATGGCTTTGCCTTTGTAACGGTAGGCCGACATCAGGGAGACGACCTTCAACTTGGGCAATTGAGCAAGCGTGTTGATGAGGCCTTGGGTGATTCCTTCGCTGAGGTATTCGGCACTCGAATCGCCGGTAGCATTTACAAATGGCAGCACCGCCACAGAATCTACCGAGTTTTCTTTCGAGCGGTTCACTCCGAAGAGCAGCGTGAGCGCCACAACAACGGCGATGGAAAGTCCCGCGAGCAGCAATCCCATGCGCATCTTCATGCTACGAGCCGGGCGCGTGGCAATATTAGCCGCAGCGGATGCGGCAGTCACACGCGACGTGTCCGTATCGCGCTTCAAGCGTTTGAGATCGGCGCTGATTTCGGCGGCGCTTTGGTAGCGCAGGGCGCGGTCTTTCTCTAGCGCTTTAGAGACGATCTCATCGAATCGCACGGGAAGATTTTGATTTGCGCTGCTGGGATTGGGCGGCGTGCGCTCGAGTATCGCGTGGAAGATGACGGCGGATGTCGGTCCCGGGAACGCGACGCGCCCGGTGGCCATTTCATAGAGAACAGCGCCAAAGCTGAAAAGATCGGTCCGCGCATCAAGCTCTTCGCCGCGGGCCTGTTCGGGGGACATGTAGGCAACGGTGCCCATGGCGATCCCGGGGCTGGTGAGCGCTTCCTCGGTAGTCACGCCCTCAAGCGATCCAGCCGTGGTTCCAGCCACGATGCCGTCTGGGGCGAGCTTCGCCAAACCGAAATCCATCAGCTTCGCTGGGCCGCGAGCGGTCATGAAAATGTTGGCGGGCTTGATGTCGCGGTGAACGATGCCTTTTTTGTGCGCGGCTTCGAGCGCGTCGGCGATTTGAACACCGATATCGAGGAGGGCATCCGTGGCAAGGGCGCGCCCGGCCACACGTTGTTTGAGTGTTTCACCCTCGAGCAGTTCCATCACGAGGAAAAACTTTCCTTCATGCTCCTCGATGTCGTGAATGGTGCAGATGTTGGGGTGATTCAGGGCGGAGGCGGCGCGCGCTTCGCGGCGGAAGCGTTCCAGTGCCTGGGGATTCTTGTTCAGCTCTTCGGGGAGAAACTTCAGGGCGACACGGCGTCCGAGCTTGAGATCTTCGGCGGCGTAGACCACGCCCATGCCGCCGCCGCCGAGCTTTTCAAGAATGCGGTAGTGAGAGACGGTTTGGCCGGTCATGGGACGGATTGCTGCTGCGCGAAATGATAGGGGGTAGAGGAGAGCGAGTCAACGATGGGGAAGTTGGTTGAGAGTTGGAAGTTAACAAAAATGGGATCAAAGATTAGGAATTTACACCCCGACCGGGTCTGGGCAGGCGCCGGACAGGGAGAGCAGGGAGGTCACCGAGAAGAAAGAATAGAGGACAAGAACTCACCAGATCGTGTGAACCAGCTTGGAGCGGCGGATTTCACGGTCCGCGGTAATCAGGGAGAGCCCCTCGACGAGCGCGGTGGCTCCGATAATGCGATCCGCTGGATCTTTGGGATAAGTTGTTGGAAATGCCATGGCGCGCGCACACGCACGACCACTGATCGGCAGGACGACAAATCGGGCCTCGATTTCCTGCAGGAAGGATTCGAGGCTTGCTCCGAGGTGAATGCGGCCCCTACTCGCGAGGGTCCCCACCTCCAAGAGGGTCATATCAGAGATTGCCAGGCCGTCTCCGAGGTCGCGGGCTTCATCAATGGCGGCTCTTGCCTTACTTGAAATCTGGTTTTGGTCAAAGGCGAGCCAGACGACCACATGCGTGTCGACAAGAATCAGATGAGTTCGCCCCAGTCTTCCGGCGAAAGGGCAGGTGAAACCACGTCGCCTGTAATCGTGCCCTTGCCAGCGAAAAAGTTGAAGATTTCGTCTTTGTCCTTGGTGATCGGGACGAGCTTCGCCACCGGCTTGCCGCGTTTAGTGATCACGACGGTTTCGTGCTTGGCCTGAACCTCGTCCATGACTGCAAGACAATTTGCCTTGAAGGCACCCGCTGCCATCTTCTTCATGCTGAAGCTCCTATATGGCTATAGTCATTATACCATGGTCATATCTATGCCGCAAACGCCGATCGCTTTCCGGCGGTCTTGGCGCGATGATGCGGACAGCGATCCACCAAGGGCATTTTTGTTGAATTGTCAGCGAGCGGTCAGGCTAGGTGGTCAAGGGCGCAGCGGTGCTGCGCCCCTACAAAGGCAACCACAATCAAAGTCGGCTAGCGCGCGACGGCGCCGACGGGAGCGTTTACCGGAGTGAGCCAGTTGTGGCGATCGGGCTTGGTGCCGCTGGTGATGGCGAAGAACTCTTCCTGGAGCTTCCGGGTGATCGGGCCGGCCACGCCCTTGCCGACCTGGATGTGATCGACGGAGCGGATGGGAGTGATTTCGACGGCAGTGCCGACGAAAAACACTTCGTCAGCGATGTAGAGCATTTCGCGGGGGATGACAGATTCCTTCACGGGGATGTTCAGATCTTCCGCCAGCTTCGTGACGGCATCACGGGTGATGCCGGGCAGAATGCTGGTGGCCAGCGGCGGAGTGTAAAGCGTCCCATCGTGAACGAGAAAAACGTTCATGCCCGAGCCTTCACTGACGTGGCCGCCGGAATCGAGCGCGATGCCCTCGGTGTAGCCGTTGAACGTGGCTTCCATGCGAATGAGCTGCGAGTTCATGTAGTTCGCGGCGGCCTTGGACATGGCGGGAAGCGTGTTCGGGGCGATGCGGGTCCAAGAGCTGACTCCGACTTCAACACCTTTCGAGAGCGCTTCTGGGCCAAGGTAGGCGCCCCAGCTCCAGCAGGCCATGTAAATGTCGATCGGGGAATTCAGCGGATTCACTCCCACTTCGCCGTAACCACGCAGCACGATGGGCTTCACGTAACAGGAATTTAATTTGTTCAAGCGGACCAGTTCGCAGGCAGTGCCGGCGAACTGCTCGACGGAGAAGGGAAGCTCCATGCGGTAAATTTTTGCGGAGTTGATCAGCCGCTGCATGTGTTCGCGCAAGCGGAAGATCGCCGGGCCCTGCTTCGTTTCGTAGCAGCGGATGCCTTCGAAGACCGCGGAGCCGTAGCTCACCACGTGCGAAAGGACGTGCAGCTTGGCGTCGTCCCAGTTGATCCACTTCCCGTTGTGCCAGATTTTCTCGGTCGCCTGAATCGGCATAGATGCTCCCTGTGTGATACTGCCACTCGCCGTGGTGCTGCTCGAAATTGCAGAATACGGTACGCGGGACAGAGCGTCAATGCGTCAAACGCAATGGAAACTTAGTGTTCGGAGCCAATTTGGCGCGTGGTTAAAGAGCGCGCCGTGATCCACTGAGCCGCGCTACTTTCGCGAATCGGCTGGCGGTGCGGATTTCGCAGGTGCATTCAGAGAATCGTACATAGCTTGAGCCTGCGCCATGGTCCGGTTGGTCTTGTTTTCCCAAAATCCCAGAAGAAGAAACGGGATAGCGGTGGCGGCGGCCAGGAGCTTGGCTCTGCGGGGAATTCTGGACTCGGGCTCCCAGCGGAAGAGCTGGGCCGACAAAAAGAAAGTCAGGAGGGCCCAGACGGCGAGCGAGCAGAGCGCCAGCAAAACATCCAGACTCCAAGGAGCAAACGCTCCGTAGATAGCGCTCTGGAGGCCGGTGACGAGATAGGTAGCGGGAAGAAAGAGTCCCACGCGCCTAACGACCTGCGGGAGCGAGGCGAGCGGCACAGTGGCCCCAGAAAGGAAGATCAGAGGGAGCCAGATGAGCTGATTGATGACCTGAGTTTCCTGCATGGTGTTGGTAACGCTGGCGACGACGAGACCCATGGACGCGAAGGACACCGTGCCGATAGTAATCAGAAGGAATGCCGAAACGAGGTCGCCGAAATGCGCCACATGAAAGACGGTGCGCGCGAAAAAAAATTCGATGAGAACCGTGGGCAACGTGAGCACGAAATTAGCCACAACGCTGGAAGCCAGCATGTCGCTCGGCGTTACCGGAGTTACGTGGAAGCGGCGAAGGATGCCCTGTTCCCGGAACATGACCAGAGCGGCGCTGAGTCCCCAGAAGCTGCCCATGACGGTGAGGGCGATGACCGGACCTAGAAAATACCGGACCAGTTGCGGCATGCCTTTTGCGAAGACTCCGGCGTAAAGAAAGAAAAAACCGAAGGGCATGATCACGCTGAAGAATAAAAACATTTTATTGCGCAGCGTGAGCTGGATGCGCATGCGGGTGAGTGTGGCAAAGTTTGTCAATCGCGCAACCTCCTTCCGGTCATCTCGATGAAAACGTCTTCGAGCGAAGGGGAAGCGATTTCCAAACTTACAAGTTCGTTGCCCTGGGCTTCGAGATGCTTGACAAGGGAGACGATGGTTTGCGGCGGACGCTTCGAGTGAATTACGTAGGTGCCGTCGACCTCGCGCGCGTCCGTAGCTCCCTCGAGATTCTTGAGCGTGCCATTGGACTCCGGCTTGGAAAGGCGGACTTCGATGCGCGTGGTGCCGCCCGAATGTGCTTTCAGGTCGCGCGGTGAACCGAGAGCGATCACTTTTCCGTGATCGACGATGGCCACGCGGTCGCAGAGCCGCTCGGCTTCCTCGATGTAGTGCGTGGTCATGACAATCGTCTTTTTCTCGCGCTTGAGTTCC
>JBGQDD010000146.1:0-7655 GCA_041495665.1 Candidatus Acidiferrum sp. | reverse complement strand
TGTTGCTCATGAGCATGGTGATGGTCATGGGGCCGACGCCACCGGGCACGGGCGTGAGCGCTCCGGCAGTGTTGATGGCATCGGGATGAACGTCGCCGACGAGGGCGCTGCCTTTGGCGCGGAATTTTTCAAGGCGGTCCGGAAAGTTTCGAAAAAGGCGCTCGGCTTCGGCGGCGCCGGTGACGCGGTTGGTGCCTACATCGATGACCGCGGCGCCGGGCTTGATCCAATCCGATTCCACATAGCCGGCTTTGCCCATGGCGGCGACGATGATATCGGCACGGCGTAGGACATCCGGCAGGTCGCGCGTTTTGGAATGGCAGATCGTGACGGTGGCATTCGCGTGCATGAGGAGAAGGGCCATGGGTTTGCCGACGATGTCGCTGCGGCCGAGGACGACGGCGTTGGCGCCTTCGATCTTGATTTCGTTGCGGCGCAGAATTTCCATGCAACCGGCGGGAGTGCAGGCGACCAGGCCGGGACGTCCGCTGACAAGGCGCCCGAGGTTGACGGGATGGAAGCCGTCCACGTCTTTGGCGGGATCGACGGCTTCGAGGATACGCTTGGTATCGACCTGCGGAGGAAGCGGGAGTTGGACGAGAATGCCGTCCACTTCGTTGTCGCGATTCAGGTCTTCGACGACGGCGAGCAGATCGAGGGTGGTTACAGTTGATGGTGGCGTGATGAGCGCGCTGGCGAGGCCGAGTTGTTCGCAGGCTGCAATCTTGCTCTTGACGTAGAGCTGGGAAGCGGGATTTTCGCCGACGAGAACGGCGGCGAGGCCGGGGCGAACGCCGGCGGCGGTGAGCAAGCGGACTTCGTCACTCAGCTCGGCGAAGATCTGGTCGCGGATTTTGAGGCCGTCGAGAATGCGTGCGGTCATGCGATGCTCGCTTTCGACCTGCGCGTGCGGTGCAAAAGAAAATCATAGCACACGCAAAAAACGACGAAGCATAAGTCATAGCCCGGGATCAGCCGGGATCTCTATACTTAGTGCTTTGGGCCTAGTGCTCATTCTGCTAGCATCCCAGCAATTTGCCAAAGGAGGCACAGATGGCGACCGTAAAGCGAATCGGGCCGGGATCGGCGTTCAAGGTGGGGGCGGCTTTGTATGCGTTTTTGGGTCTACTCTTGGGGATCTTTTTCGCATTGGTCTCGATGGTGGGTGGCGCTCTCGTGCCCGCCTCCCAGGCCGGTGTGTTCCGAATGTTCTTTGGGGTAGGGGCGATTATCTTTTTGCCGATCTTCTACGGAGTTCTTGGTGGCATCCTCTCCGCGATCAGCGCACTCATCTACAATCTCGTGGCGGGGTGGGCGGGCTCGAAGTCGATATTAGCTAGACTGATCTGTGTTCGTGTCTCAGGTTGATGGCTGCGGCCGGGCTGAATCTTCTATTTCTCTGCGACATCCAAGTAGGCGGTAATTTCTATGGGCGGAAGTGTGTTTGCACAGCAGCCAGGAATGGAAGAAACGAAGATGGCACTGTTTGCGGATTTGGGCGACCGGCGGGAGCTGGAGAAAAAGGCCAAGGCGGAGGGGCGGCTGCCGCCGGGGCAGTCGCTGACGCTGAAGTGGCCGGTGCTGCATTACGGGAGTGTGCCGCATTTTGATGCAGGGAAATGGGACTTCAAGATTTCGGGATTGGTGGACGAGCTGGTACGGTTGACGTGGGAGGAGTTTCGGGCGTTGCTGCAAACGGAAGTGACTTCGGATTTTCATTGCGTAACCCGCTGGAGCCGGCTGGACAACCATTGGAAGGGCGTGCTGTTCACTGACCTTTTAAAGCTGGTGAAGATGAAGCCCGAGGCGCGGTTCGCACTGCTGCTGGCGGAAGAAGGCTACACAGCCAATTTGCCGCTGGCGGATTTGCTGCGGCCGGATGTGCTGTTTGCGTTCGAGCATGATGGGGAGCCGCTGGTGGCGGAACATGGCGGGCCGCTGCGGCTGATCGTGCCGCATCTGTACGGGTGGAAGAGCGTGAAATGGGTGCGCGGGTTCATGCTGCTGGATCACGACCGGCTAGGCTTTTGGGAGCGCAAGGGGTATCACGCGTATGGCGACCCGTGGAAAGAGCAGCGCTACTCGGGAAGTTAGAGTGTGGAGTTCGAGGAAAGACGCCGTGCCAATCTCAAGCACGGCGTCTTTCGCTCCACTAATCGGCGGCGGCTTGGGATTTGGCGGGGTCGATTTCGATGCGGCCCTTGAAGTGGGCGCCGTCCTCGATGCTGATGCGCGCCGAGGAAATATCTCCGACGATCGAGCCATCTTTCTTGATTTCGACACGGCCGCGGGCGTGGATGTTGCCGACAATTTTGCCGCAGACGATGACTTCGCCGGCGTGAATTTCGGAATTGAGCTGGGCAGTGGGGCCAACGGTTAGTTCGTGGCCGTGGAGCGAGATCGGGCCGTCCACTTTGCCGTCAATCTGCAGGTCTTCAGCGCCGGTGACCTGCCCTTTGATGTGAAGGCTGGAACCCAGACGCGCCGAATTACGCGCCGGGGCGCTGCCGAGGCGCGAGTTGGACGCAGAATTGAACGGAACGACTGGAGCTGCTGAAACTTGCGAGGGCGAAACAGCCGGTGGTTCAGCCACAGTTTGCTGCTTAGACCACATAAGACCTCCTTTTTCCGATTCCCAAGAATGCGGATTGCTCCGGGTGGGAGGGAGCAGCGTACATTCACTCTAGCCGCGTCTGGCAAGAGGAAGCAACGACGAAAAGGTATTGGATTGCGCAGATCCAAAACTGACCGTGCGGACAGGTCAGGCGCTCCGAGGTTCAAGCGATCTCTTGGACTCGATTGAGGAAGCCGACCAGGTACTTCCAGGCGAAGTAGTAGAGGATCAGCGCGACGGGGGCTGCGATGGGCCAGACGTGCGAGACAAGAGCGGAGGCGGGGAAATTGAGAAGGCTGGCAACAACAAGGCCAAGCGGCGCCAGCAGAATCGGCAGCAGCGCACCGTGGAGGCCAATGGAGAGTTGCCAACGAGAGCGGAGCGCGATGAAGAGGACGTTCCACAGCCCCCATAGATTCGGCACGACGGCCATGGGGAACACGATCACGCGCTCCACGGGGACGGGAAAGTCGTAGACATACCGCAAGACACAATAACCGGACATGATGACCAACAGAAACACCGTTGGCACGGCGATCCCCGCCAGATACGCTCGAAGATAAGTGTGCTGATTCATAAGAACCTCCTGCGTTACAAGTGATAAAGCAATGCCGGAATAGCTCCCGGGAAGAGAAAGAGAGCCGCGCCGAGAATCCCAGCGAGCGCCCAATCGAACCACGGAACTCTGTCCACAGGGGACGGTTGCTCATCGAGCTTGCGCAGCATTTGCGGCCACAGATCGCGCCGGAGTTCGGCGTCCTTTACCGGGGCGACGGCTGCCTTGAGGAGCGCTTCGATTTCTTTGTTGTTTTCTTTGTCGGTCATTTCGCACCGGCCTCTGCACCCAACGAATGGAGTTTCTTGCGCAAGATGCGCACGGCTCGAAACACGCGCATCTTCACCAGAGCCGCGGAGATTCCCACCGCTTCCGCGATCTTGTCATACGATTCCTCTTCGACCAGCGCCAAGGTGGCCACCAAGCGGTATTTTGCCGGCAACTGGAAGAAAGCCTGTTTGATCCGATCACGAGTCTCTCGGCGGACTGCGGGATCGGCGACCGCTGCGCTGGCCAGATCCTCCGGGAGTTCGGTTTCGCGGCGCGCCGTCTTCAGATGATCGAGAGCGGCGTTGGTCGCGATCCTGCGCGCCCAAGCGCGAAAATTGCCGTCCGGATCAAACCGCGATCGGGATCGGTAAATGCGCCAGAAAGTTTCCACCGTAAGATCCTCTGCAATTCCGTGGTCACGGACGATGCGAACAATCCAGGCGTAGACTTCCTTCTGGTGCTCTCGAAACAGCGCTTCGAAGGCTTCCAGGTCGCCCGCAGCGAACCGTTCCAGCAATTCCATCTGCCACTCTCTATACCTACTTACGGTTATTCGTTCGTCTTGGTTACAACTTTATTCAGGTCCAGCCCTTTCGAGCCATGGAAGGGAATTCAAATTGGTGCTCGCGAAAAGCGAGTACAAAAGAAGAAGGCCCGGGCGAATGCTGCGCCCGGGCGTCTCCATGAGAAAGCTGGCGGGTTAAACTCGCCGCTACAAACTGCACTCAGTAGATGTCGTACTGCTCCCAGTGCAACGTGGCGTCTGACTGGATGATGATGTGCTTGTGCGCGGTTTGTTCGAGTTCGTCGATGAGCATGGACTCGCGGGTCTTCAGAGCTTTTGCGATTTCAGGATTAACGCGGATCGTAAGGTTCGGACCTTCGTGATCGGCGGCAGCCATCTTCCGTGCTTCGGACTGGATTTCGTAGCAGAGCGTGGGGATGGATTTCACCATGCCCGAGCCGGTGCAATACGGGCAGGGCTGGCAGAGAACGCGTTCGAGCGCCTGCTTGGTGCGCTTGCGAGTAATGCAGACGAGGCCAAACTCGTTGAAGGAAAGCGCCTTTGACGGAGCCTTGTCTTCCTCGAGGGCCTGCTGTAGCGCGGACAAAACCTTCTCGCGGTTGCGGCGCTCTTCCATGTCAATGAAGTCGACAACGATGATGCCGCCGAGATCGCGTAAACGAATCTGGCGGACGATCTCCTTGACGGCTTCGAGGTTGGTCTTGACGATGGTGTCTTCGAGGCGCGTGGAGCCCTTGCCGACGAATTTGCCGGTATTGACGTCGATGGCCACGAGCGCTTCGGTGTGGTTGATGACGATGTAGCCGCCGGACTTGAGCCAGACTTTGGCGCGCAGCGCTTTGTCGAGCTCGTGCTGGATGCCGAACTCTTCGAAGATCGGAGTTTCCTTGGTGTAGAGCTTGACCATGTTGACAAGCTTGGGCTGGAAGCGGCTGACGAACTCGACGATCTTGGTGTACTCCTCCTCATTGTCGATCCAAATGCCGGTGAAATCGTCGCTGACGTAATCGCGGAGGATGCGCTCGACGAGGTTGAGGTCGCGGTGGAGCAGAGAGGGCGCTTTGCGCTGCTCGCTGCGTTCCTTGATTTCGTTCCAGGACTTGCCGAGAAACTCTATGTCGGTGCGAATCTCGTCATCGGTTGCGCCACCTGCGGCGGTGCGGACGATGAAGCCTCCGGGATAGGCGCCGCCGGATTCGCTGACTAACCGGCGCAAGCGAGAGCGGTTTTCGGCGGAGATTATTTTGCGCGATACCCCGGTGTGATGGACCGTGGGCATATAGACCAGAAAGCGGCCCGGCAGAGCAACGTGGCTGGTGATGCGTGCGCCCTTTTTGCCCAGAGGTTCCTTGGCGATCTGGATGACGACATCCTGACCGGCCTTCAGCATTTCGGAGATGAGCTGTGGACGGCGTGGCGGGCCGGAATGGCCTCCCTGGTAGCCCCGGTCATGCCTCGGGCCCGGGCCGCTGGGACGGCGTTCGAAACGCGGTCCGCCGCTGGTTGGGCGTGGGCCGCGATCAGGACCACCGCCACGGCTGTCGGGGCGTCCACCACGGCTATCCGGGCGCCCTCCACGGCTATCGCGGCCACGGTCGCGTCCACCGCTACCGCTGCGGAACGGCCGCTGGAACCGCGAACGCGGGTTGCCGCCGATGCGCGCGGAGTCGCGCGGGAAATCTTCGCGCGGAGCCGCTGGGCCGCCGACGCGCGGGGAGCGAGTTTCGCCGGGGAGGAGAATCACGTCGTCCTCGATGGCCGGCGCGCCCTCCGCGAGGGATTCGCCGGGGGCCGCAGAGATCACTTCCTCTTTGACAGGCTCCGCCTCGATGTGTTCGGGCCCGGTGTGTTCCTGTTCATGCTCGCCGTGCTCGTGCGTACCATGTGTGTCGGCGTCTTCGGCGTCTTCTTGAGCCACGTCCGCGGCGAATTCCGCCCGGTTGGCCGCGCGTCCGGCTTCGACTTCCGCGACTTCTTCCTCGGAGAGTTCCGAGACTGCTTCTGAATGAACTTCCTCCGGTTCATCCGTTTCTTCTTCCGCTTCGTCCTCTTCGAAAACAGTTCCGCCCACGAGAGCATCGGCTTCCGCTTCTTGGGTGGCTTCTTCGTGTTTGGCCTCCGCGAAATCGGCGGCTAGGGCCGCAACCTGGTCTTCACTCAGATCAGCATCGCTACGAACAGGTGCGGATTCTTGCTCGGCCGGAGATTGCGGCGTTTCGCTTACTTGACCGGCCGTTGCGGAAGGCGCCTCGGCTTCAGCGCCGGCATCGGCCAGAAGCCAGCGGGGCAGCCCGCCGGAGAACCGGCGAGGAACGCTACCGCCGCTCGGAGCGGTGGCGGGAAGATTACTGGTTGCGCGCGGCGTAATTTCTTCGACCGCGGTCTGCTCTTCGCGTGTTTCATGCTTGCTACTGGGAGCAGGCGTGGGCGCAACCGCAGGCTTGCCGCGATATTTTGCCAGCGATTCACCGGGAAGAATGATCTCTTCCTCGGTGACATTCGTCACGGAAGGCGCCGAGCTGCGCGGAGCTTCCGGACGCCGGTTGTCGTAACTGCGCGGCGGTCCGCCGCGATTGTCGTACCCGCGGGACTCGCCGCCACCTTGTGGCGATGCATATTTCGAAGGAGGCAGATTGCGCCCGCCCGGACCACCCTGAGGGCGTCCGCCGCGCGGGCGTCCGCCACGGCGTCCCCAACGGCCACCTCGACCGCGATCCCCGCCACTGTCCCCACCGCGCTCGCTGCCGCGGTCTCCGCCTCGGTCACCACCCCGGCCAAAATTCTGTCCTGGACGGTCGGTACCGCTGCGGGCGGGATAGTTTTGCGTCGGATTGTAATGCGGGGCGAAGTTTTGGGGCGCGGAAGCGTTGGAATCCGGCTGGCGTTCCTCTCCCGCTTCGGAGTGCTGTTCTTCCGCGGAAGCGGACTGAACCGCGTCGTGATGTTCCTCGAGATGCTGGGCTTCAGCGGCGTGCGCTTCGTGGGAATCATGCTGCTCATCGATGTGCGGGGCCTCGTCCTGGTGGAACTCTTCGTGGTGCGCTTCTTCGTGATGTTCGCCGGCCCGGGCCAGGGTTTCACCCGGAAGCACTTCGACCGCGGAATCGCTCGCGGGCGGCAGTGACGCCACGGAGGCTTGCGCCTGCTCGAGCGGCTGCCCGTGATCGTAGTCCTCGAGGTTTTCGAAAACATCGCTGACGTACAGAAAGGCGTCGCCATCAAGACCGATGTCCACGAAAGCGGACTGCATGCCGGGGAGGACGCGGGTGACTTTTCCTTTGTAGATGCTGCCGACGAGCGCGAATTCTTTTTCCCGCTCGATGTAGATTTCGACTAACTGGCCTTCTTCGAGAATCGCGACCCGCCGTTCGTGGGAGGCCGCGGAGATAACCAATTCTTTCGACATGAAAACTCCTTATGCGTGATCCCGGCGTGGCCGGTATCACCCTTCTGTGCAGCCCCGGCTTGGCCGAGACTGACAGGACGCATCGCCGCGAGCTTGTGCCCGTCGGAGTTCCGAAAAATCGGCGCCGCTCCCGGCAATGCCGGGACGCACGTTGGCCACACTTGTAGGGAAGTGGCTTGGCGTTCGAAGCCAGAGGGGTTGGCCCCGACCAAGTCGGGGCCAGTTACGAGATGATTCCTCAGTCTGTCGAGGCTGGTCCGTCGCCGGAAACGAAGCGGGCGAT
>JBGQDD010000145.1:0-7685 GCA_041495665.1 Candidatus Acidiferrum sp. | reverse complement strand
GTGAATTCCTGCGTGCCGGTCTGGAGCTTCAGTTGGCCGTCCAGAGACGGCGTCACGCTGATTTCGTAGGATTGGCCGTCAAGCAGAATGGAGAGCGTGTTGGGACTGATTTCGACCGCGTCGACCGCCACTGGCCTGCCATCCAGCGTCACGCGCCAGCCGGAGGCATCGCGTTCGAGATCAATGACGCGCGTTTTTTCTCCCGAGGAGGGAGACGCGAGCTGGACTTCGTATCTCATGGCAGGCGGTCCAGTTGCGTTCGACGGCCTTCCTGCTTCCAGCGGGAAGACTGGTCTGCGGAAGAACCAGACAGGGAAGAGTGTCTGTCCGACTGGTTCGCATGCCAAATTGCAGCGGCGATGGCGGCGGCATCGGAAGCGGAGCTCCCTGGCTGATTTTTGTCAGCAGGAGACGCGGCGGACTGCGGGCGGGCGAGCAATTCGTCCAGCCATTTGGTGTGAATCTCGCCCCGGAGAAAATCGGGTTCAACCAGGATGCGGCGGAAAAGACCGACGTTGGTCTTGATGCCAGTGACGGTGTACTCCTCAAGGGCGCGGCGGAGGCGGGCAATGGTTTCCTCGCGGCTATTGCCCCAGGCAATGAGCTTGCTGAGAAGCGGATCGTAATCGTTGGGCACGGTCCAGCCCTCGTAGACGCCGTCGTCCAGGCGAATGCCCGGGCCTCCGGGAACCTGGCGCGAAAGAATTTTTCCCGGTGAGGGAAAGAAATTATTGTCGGGATCTTCGGCGTAAAGACGAACTTCCATGGCGTGGCCGCGCGGGGTGATGGATTCCCAGGCGAAGGGCAGGCGGTGGCCGGCGGCGATGGCGATCTGAAGCTTCACCAGGTCGAGGCCGGTAACCTGCTCGGTCACCGGATGTTCGACCTGCAAGCGCGTGTTCACTTCCAGGAAATAGAAATTGAGATTGGCGTCAACCAGGAATTCGACCGTGCCGGCGTTAACGTAGCCGCCGGCGCGCGCCAGGCGCACCGCGGCGTCGCCCATCTTCTTGCGCAGGTCGGGCGTGATGATGGGTGAAGGCGCTTCCTCGATGACTTTTTGATGGCGCCGCTGGACGGAGCATTCCCGTTCCCCGAGAGAGACGACGCGGCCGTGAGCGTCGGCGAAAATCTGAATTTCCACATGATGCGGCCGGTCAAGATATTTTTCGAGGTAGAGACGGTCATCGCCGAAAGCGTTCATGGCCTCGGAGGAAGCATCGCGGAGTGCGGAATCGAATTCGGCGTCCCTGTTGACGAGGCGCATGCCCTTGCCGCCGCCACCGGCGACCGCCTTCAGAAGTACGGGGTAACCCATGCGCTGCGCCAGGGCCCGCGCTTCGGCAGGAATTTCGATGGGATCGTTGGTCCCGGGAACAGTGGGAACATCGAGGCGGCGGGCAAGCTGGCGGCCGGCAGTTTTGGAGCCGAGCGATTCCATGGCGTCGGCTGGCGGGCCGATGAAGGTTAACCCGGCGTCAACGCAGGCACGCGGCAACGCGGCGTTTTCTGCCAGAAACCCGTAGCCTGGATGCACGGCATCGCAACCGGCGCGACGTGCCACGTCCATGATTTTATCAATGCAAAGATAGCTTTCGCCCGACGGCGCCGGGCCGATGGGATAGGCTTCATCGGCGAGGCGGACGTGCAGCGATTTGCGGTCGACATCACTGAAGACGGCGACGGAGCGGATACCCAGTTCGCGGCAAGCGCGCAGGATGCGCACGGCGATTTCACCGCGATTGGCGATCAGAATTTTCTTGAACATAGAAAGATGGAGCGAAACGCGAGTTTAGCATGGAGGGAAACGGGCGCCACGAATCAGCACAGAGCTTGTGCTTGGGCGAAACTAATTCACGAGCTTCTTTAAATCCTTCCACTTGACCAGGATGACGTGATTTTCTTCCAGCGCCTTCTTGAATTCGGGGCTGGTAACAATCTCATAGTCTCGCTGACGCCAGGCAGAACCATAGTCCGGATGCTCCAAAGTTACCGCCTGCAGTTCGGCATCATCATGACCGAGGTGGACGATTATTTCGGTGAGGCCGGGTTTCAGGTTTTTCACTGCATTGACATAAAACTCTCGCCATTCGTTTGCGTGTACGGTGGGATTGGCGATGACCACCGAATCCACAATGATGTCCTTTTCGGAGAGGTTGGAGAAAAATGGGACGGGAGCGTTGGGAAGCCGGACAGCCAAGAAAGGCAATTTGTATTCATGAGCGACTTTGACGTACACAGCAAAAAGCTCCGGGGTGGAAAAAAGTGCGCCCATGTGGCTGTCCAGATGGGTTGGACGAATTCCAAGGGCGATGGCACGCTCGATCTGAGCACGGATTTCTCGCTCGGCTTCCTCAGGCTTCACGTTTGCGGATGCAGGAGCCGTTTCTGGCCATAGATATCCTGAAGGATCAATGAGGCTTGTGACCTTGTCCTTTGATTCCACCGGGCCACAACGATCAACTTTCCATTCGCTTGTGAGAGTCAGGTGCAAGCCCAGGTCGGCGTCCGGATGCTCTTTTGCGTAGGAGGCGACCTCGGTGAGCCATGCACAAGGCACCATGATGCTGGCAGAGGTGATGGCCTTCTTGTCCAGGGCGTCAAAGCTGGCGATGTCCACGGAATGGGCCACGGCAAGATCGTCGGCGTGAACGATCAGGAGTTTCGAATTGGCCGGGTAGCCCAGGCGTTCGGCTACTGTTTTGTTCTGCGCGCGCGAGTCCACCGTGGCGAAAACCAGGAATAACGCACCGATGGCATATTTTCGAAGGCGCATAGGAGGCTCCGACACTCAAACTGAGCGGTAAAGGGTAGCACGAGCACTGACACGCCAGAAGTCCAGCTTCATCGCAAGGAGGAATTGTCCTTTTCCCGGTGTATGCGTCATTTCTCCGGATCTTTCCTGCGGGGAGTCCGGCTAGCTCGAACAACTCCTCGCAGTTGCGGCATTGATGGTGTATACAAAGAATCTTGCGGCTAGGATGTGGAGGAATTCCATGATGAAACGATTCTGCTTATTGTTCGCACTCGGATTCTTCGTGCTTGCGCCGGTACGAGCGCAGGATTCCGTCATCGCGCCGGCGGACAACCTCATTGTGGATGGTGTGCCGAAAATACCGGCTTCTTTGGTGGAGACGGCGGGGCGATACGGATCGTATCGAAGCGCCAGTCTGGCGGACTGGCATCCCACCAAGCGCGAGATGCTGATCGCGACGCGATTTGCGGAGACGCCTCAGCTTCATCTGGTGAAGATGCCGGGCGGGACGCGCCAACAGTTGACGTTTTTCGCGGACCCTGTGGGCGGCGGGCGGTTTCACCCGAAGGGGGGAGACTACATCGTTTTTTCAAAGGATATCGGAGGCGGCGAGTGGTATCAGCTTTATCGCTACGATGTGGCGACCGGCGGCGTGACTTTGCTGACGGATGGGAAGTCGCGGAACCTGGCAGGACCCTGGTCGTCGAGCGGCGATCAGATTGCCTATATGTCTACACGGCGGACAGGAAAAGATACGGATTTGTGGGTGATGAATCCGAGCGATCCGAAGTCGGATCATTTGCTGGCGCAACTGGCGGGTGGCGGATGGCAGCCGCTGGATTGGTCACCGGATGATAAGAAGATTTTGCTAGAGGAAGAGCTTTCCATCAACGAATCGTACTTGTGCCTTGTGGATGCGACCACCGGTGAGAAGACCGGGGTGACGCCCAGGAATACGACCGAAAAGTTTTCTTATGGCGAAGGGCGGTTCAGCAAGGATGACAAGGGGATTTACGTCACGACGGACAAGGAATCAGAGTTTCACCGGCTGGCCTACATCGATTTGGCAACGAAGCAGCCAAAGTACCTGACAACGAACATTTCATGGGATGTGGAGTCGTTCGACGTGACGCATGATGGAAAGAGGATTGCGTTCCTGACGAACGAGGATGGGAGAAGCGTCTTGCACGTGATGAGCACATCCACGAAAAAGGAGATGCCGCTGCCGAAGTTGCCGGCGGGAGTGGTAGGTTCCCTGCGTTGGCATAAGAATGGGCAGGAGCTCGGATTCTCGCTGAACAATGGTCGAGGGCCGGGAGATGTATTTTCACTGGATGTGGCAACGGGAAAAGTGGAGCGGTGGACGACCAGCGAAACGGCGGTGAAAACGGACTCGTTTCCGGAGGCCGAGCTAGTGAAATGGCAGAGCTTCGATGGGAAACTTATTTCGGGATTCTTGTACAGGCCACCGGCGAAGTTCACCGGCAAGCGACCGGTGATGGTGGTGATTCATGGCGGGCCGGAGGGGCAGTCGCAGCCGACGTTTCTAGGACGCGCCAATTATCTTCTGAACGAACTGGGGATCGCGGTGATCTATCCGAACGTGCGCGGGTCGACGGGGTACGGGAAGACGTTCTCGCTGCTGGATAACGGATTCAAGCGCGAGGATACGTACAAAGATATCAACGCGGCGTTCGATTGGATCGCGGCGCAACCGGGACTGGATAGCGAGCGGATCGCGGTGACCGGCGGGAGTTACGGCGGACACATGACGCTGGCAGTGTCGACGTATTACAGCGATCGGATTCGCTGCTCGGTGGACATCGTGGGAATGTCGAATCTGGTGACCTTCCTGGAGCACACGGAAGCGTACCGGCGTGATTTGCGCCGCATGGAGTACGGTGACGAGCGCGACCCGAAAATGCGGGAGTTCCTCGAGAAAATCGCGCCGATGAACAACATCGAAAAAATCAAGAAGCCCATGTTAGTGATTGCAGGAAAGAACGACCCGCGGGTGCCCGTGAGCGAATCGCAGCAGATCGCCGATGCGCTGAAGAAGCAGGGGACTCCCGTATGGCTCCTGATCGCGAAAGACGAAGGCCACGGGTATCGAAAAAAGCCGAACCAGGATTTTCAGTTTTATGCGACGGTCGAATTCTTGCAGGAGTATTTGCTGAAGTAGACCCAACCTCTTTCTGACTGCGTCCCTGCACAAAACTCAAAACTACAGCGGGATGTTGCCGTGTTTCTTGCGGGGGTTGGTGTCTTTCTTGTTTTCGAGGGCGCGGAGGGAAGTGATGATGCGGGCGCGGGTATCGGCGGGCTCGATGACCGCGTCGATGTAGCCGCGCTCGGCGGCGACGAAAGGATTGGCAAAGCGGTCGCGAAATTCAGCGATTTTCTCCTGGCGTAGTTTTTCGCGCTCGGATTCGGGAGCTTTGTCCAGCTCGCGTTTGTGGACGATGTTCACCGCGCCTTCGGGACCCATGACGGCGATCTCTGCGGTGGGCCAGGCGAAATTGGCGTCGGTGCGGATGTGTTTGGAGGCCATGACGCAGTACGCGCCACCGTAGGCCTTGCGCGTGATGACGGTGATTTTCGGAACGGTGGCCTCGGCGTAGGCAAAGAGCAGCTTGGCGCCGTGCCTGATGATGCCACCGAATTCCTGCTGGGCGCCCGGGAGAAAACCGGGAACATCCTCGAAGGTGATCAGCGGAATGTTGAAGGCGTCGCAGAAACGGACAAAGCGCGCGCCTTTCACGGAAGCATTAATATCGAGAACTCCGGCGAGGAAGGCCGGCTGATTGGCAACGATACCGACGGGCCGGCCGTCGAGGCGTGCAAAACCCACGACAAGGTTTTTCGCGTAATGTTCGTGCACTTCGAAGAAATACCCGTCGTCAACGACCGAGTGGATAGCGTCCTTGATGTCGTAAGGCTTCTGCGGGTCTGCGGGCACGAGGGTGTTAAGCGATTCATCGCGGCGAGCCGGGGAGTCTGAGGTAACGCGGCGCGGTGCATCCTCCAGATTGTTGGAGGGGAGAAAACTCATCAGCTCGCGGATCATGGCCAGGCAATCGGCATCGTCCCGCGAGACGAAGTGGGCCACGCCGCTGGTGGCGTTGTGGGTCATCGCGCCGCCGAGTTCCTGCTTGGTGACTTCCTCGTGCGTGACGGTCTTGATGACATCGGGGCCGGTAACGAACATGTAGGAGGTCTCGCGAGTCATGAAGATGAAATCGGTGATGGCCGGAGAGTAGACGGCGCCGCCGGCGCAAGGACCCATGATGGCGCTGATCTGCGGGATGACTCCGCTGGCGAGCGTATTACGCAGGAAAATATCGGCGTAACCCGCGAGCGAGGCGACGCCCTCTTGAATGCGCGCGCCGCCGGAATCGTTGAGGCCAATGACGGGAGCCCCGGCGCGCATGGCGAGATCCATGATCTTGCAAATTTTCAGCGCGTTGGTTTCGGAGAGCGAACCACCGAAAACGGTAAAGTCCTGCGCGAAAACGTAAACGAGACGGCCATCGATGCGGCCAAACCCGGTAACGAAACCGTCGCCGGCAGGGCGCTGCTCCTGCATGCCAAAATCGACGCAGCGGTGACGGACAAATTTGTCGAGCTCTTCGAAGGTGTCTTCGTCCAGCAACAGGTGAATGCGCTCGCGCGCGGTGAGCTTGCCGGCTTTGTGTTCGCGCTCGCGGCGCTCCGGGCCGCCGCCGGCTTCGGCTTCGTCGGAAATACGGCGAAGCTCTTCCATACGGTCGCGATGTTTGTCTTCGGGAACCAAACTGGGCTTGGTCTCAGCCAACGGGTCCTCCTGCGGAAGGAGATTCCTTTGGGGTAAAAATGCGCACGGCAAGATGCGTGGCGAGCCAGACGGTTCCCATGAGCAGCACGACTCCCAGGAGCAGCTCCGCGCCCATGGCGGCGGCGCGCTGCAGAGGAGATTCGAGCGCAGTCACGTATTCGGTGGCGCGAACCAGAATGAACATGGCCCCGAGGGTCATCGCCACGATGAGGATGGTGGTTAAGAAGGAAGCGATAATCATTTTCATCGGACTGGAACTGGGCCACCCGGGAGCGGCATGGAGAAGGATAACGCAACGGGAGGGAAAGCAGAACGCAGAAGACGGCCGGTTAGCGGGAGAGCAATTAGCGCCATTGATTCGACTCTCCGCGTAAACGCCTCGGAGCTCAGCGTAAGCCCGACCAGTCGTCGGCGACGAGGATGGAATCGCTGGGATTGGCGGCGTCATACTTGATGCTGGCGGGCTGGCCGGCGACGACGCGCTCAAGCCGTATCTGACTCTCGAGGCCGGTGATGTCCTGCGCGGTCTGATAGGTAACGCCGGAAATCAAATAACTGTAGGAGACGAGGTGGCGCGGCCGCATGTCGCTAAGCGGGCGGGCGCCGGCGCCGAACAAACCTTTGCGCACCTCTTTCGATTCGGGTGGGTGCTCGACGAGCTCCACGATCTGCCCTTCGGCTATGCGGCCGATCTGATTCAGATGCAGGCGGCGCTTGCGCTCCTCTTCTTCGGGATTCACAGCGGGACGTAAGAAGGCATAAGCGATCATGGCCAGCGCGGCGATCGCCGCGCCACCCATGGCGAGCACGACCTTCCAATCGGCAAACAAGTCCTTCAACGAGCTGACTCCATAATCTCAAATGAGTGGGATTGCGCACCGCACGCGAAAGTTTGCGCGCGCACAGTGCGGCGGAAGGACTTCCTGCATCCGCCGATGCCCCACTGATGCGTATTCTACCGAAACCATGAGGCAACCGTGAAATTACGCTTGTGGAGCGTGCACCGGATTGTGCAACACGCCAACACCGGCAACGCTGACCTCCACCGTATCCCCCGCAACCAGCGGGCCGACGCCGGCGGGCGTGCCGGTGGCGATGACGTCGCCGGGCATCAGG
>JBGQDD010000144.1:0-7689 GCA_041495665.1 Candidatus Acidiferrum sp. | reverse complement strand
CGCCTCGCGCGACATCACCGTGACGGTCCCACGCTCTATCGAAGCAAACACCAAATCTTCTCCGTCCACCAGAAACAATCTCTGCTGCGACTTCACCAGCACCTTCACCGGCGGCGAGGAACTCTGTTTCGCCGCACCAAGCTGGCTGACGAGCTGTTCCAGCCGGTCCGTCGCCGAAGTCTGCGTCTCCAGCATCTTCCGAGCGCGCGCAATGGCTTTGGCGATGCGCGCTTTGTCAAACGGCTTCAGCACGTAGTCCACGGCATTTACGTCGAATGCTTGCACCGCGTACTGGTCGAACGCCGTGGCAAAAACCACGTGCGGCATTTTCATCTTGCGCTCGACGATCTTTTTCAACACGCCGAACCCATCCAGCCCAGGCATCTTCACATCCAGAAACACCAGGTCCGGCGCGTGCTCCTTGATCAACGAAACAGCCTCCACGCCGTTCTTCCCCATGCCGATCACATTGATCTCCGGGAATCCCTTCAACAGGAACGCCAGCTCGTCTCGCGCCGGCTTCTCATCGTCCACAATGATCGTGTTGATCGCCATCTTCTTTAGTTCTATCTCTTTGGTTCTATGGTGGGGCGAGCTTCAAATCGCCCACGCCGATTGCAGCATTCACGCTGAAGCCGAGTATAGGCGCACCCCGTCTCCGCAAGCAAACAACCCTGGGGCCTGGCGCGGCGTGGCGAATTTCCCTTTTCCCGGTATCATGGGCCAGAAGAAACAGAGCAAGGACAACAAAAATGAAAAAACCTTCAGGTACGCGACGCGCAAAGAAGGCAAGAGTCCTTAGCAGCACCACAATTTATGAAGGCCCGGTCTTCGGGATTCGCCGGGACGAGGTCATCGAGCCGAGCGGCGTTCGAGCGATGCGCGAAGTCATTACTCATCCCGGTTCCGTCGTGGTCCTCCCCGTTCTCCCCGACGGGAGAATCCTGCTGATTCAGCAGTACCGCCACGCCACGCGGCAGTATCTATGGGAGTTAGTCGCAGGCCGCATGGATGGCGGCGAAACTCCCAAAGTAGCCGCGGCCCGCGAACTAATTGAGGAGACCGGCTATCGCGCCAAGCGCTTTCGAGTCGTCCTGGACGTGTTCCCTACTCCCGGATTCCTGGAAGAACGCATGTTCATCCTCCTCGCGGAAGGCCTGACCGCCGGCGAAGCCGAACCCGAGGAAGATGAGAAAATAATTTCCCGCGCCTATAACCATAAGCAACTGGAAGAGATGATCCGCGGCGGGAAACTTCGCGATGCCAAGTCCATCGCCGGAATCCTCTACTACCTGCGCTTCCTTTCCGAGTAACCGCGTTTCACAATGTGAACTGTTTGAATCGTTTTTATACAGGGATAACCCTGCTTTTTTCTAGCAGGAAAGACGATTGTTCTATTGACTCGGAAACCTATTCTGAATACACTCCGCGCAATTCGTATCTTTAACAGCGTTAGGGTTATTCGCCTGGCGCCGTGGAGCGGAATCTCAAAGACCCTGTCAGGAGGGCAATCGAAGTGCATGGAACCGTGAAGTGGTTTAACAATTCCAAGGGATATGGCTTCATCGGGCGCGATGATGGTCCAGACGTTTTCGTACATTATTCCGCCATCGCCGGTGATGGTTATCGCACCTTGCAAGAAGGAGACCCAGTCGAGTTTGAGATCGTTCAAGGCCCCAAAGGTCCCCAGGCCGCCAACGTCTCAAAGGCCGGTGGCTGAAGCAGTTAGCACTCACTTGGCCGGCAGAGCGCGCCCTCTGCCGGCCTTTTTAATTTGCGGGCGCCTCTCATCAGTTCAATATTGGCAGCACTTTGCCACTTGTTCCCCGCCCGGGCTTATAATCGGCGCACCATGGACAACAAACAGATCGCCCGCGTGCTTCGCGAAACCGCGCAACTCCTCGAAATCGATGGCGCCATAATCGGCCGGTACCGCAGCTATGAAAAGGCCGCCGAACTGATTGACGGCTTGCCCGAATCCATCGAGCAACTCGTCAAGGAACCGGAAAAGCTTAAAGAACTCCCGGGAATCGGCGACCGCATGGTTGAGCACCTGCAGGAAATCGTGAAGACCGGCGACTACGCGCTACGCAAAAAACTCCTCAAGAAATATCCGGCGACGATTCTGGATCTACTGCAATTGCAGTCTCTTGGCCCGAAGAAGGTCGCCTTTTTGTGGTCCAACTTCAAGGCCGGCACCGTCGCCGACGTGGAGCGAATCGCAAAAGAGGGAAAACTCCGCGACCTCGCGGGCTTTGGTGAAAAGAGCGAACAAAATATTCTCAAGGCCGTGGAAGTCTTCAAAAAGTCCAGCGGCCGATTTCACATTCATACCGCCGAAGAAGCGGCGGCCGCGGTCATTTCACACATTGAAAAGGCAGGAAAGGCCGTCGATTCCGTCACGCCCGCGGGCTCGTTGCGCCGGGGCAAAGAAACCGTTGGCGATCTCGATCTGCTGGTCACGCTCGCCGATGGCCACACATCGCAGAAGCACGTGGACGCGCTCGCCAAGCACATCCTGGCATTTCCCGGCATCGATCAAACGTTGGCTCACGGAGAAAATAAGGTCAGCTTCACACTGGAGAACGGCTTGCAGGTCGATGTCCGCCTGCTCGAAAAAGAAAACTTTGGCGCTGCCCTGCTCTATTTTACCGGTTCGAAGGAGCACAACGTCGCTCTCCGCGGCCGCGCCAACGAAATGGGTCTCACGCTTAACGAATATGCCCTGGCCACTTTGAAGGGCGAGAAGCGCGTCGCCGGGCGCACCGAAGAAGAGATCTACGCGAAGCTCAAGCTGGATTTTATCCCGCCCGAGTTGCGCGAGAACACCGGCGAAATCGCCGCCGCCGAAAACCACAAACTGCCGCATCTGGTCGCTCTGAAGGACATGAAGGGCGACCTGCAGATGCACACCACCGCCAGCGACGGCAAAAACTCAATTGAAGAAATGGCGGAAGCTGCCCGGGAACTCGGCCACCACTACATCGCCATCACCGACCATTCAAAAGCCGTCACGGTAGCCAATGGCCTGGACGAAAAGCGCATGGCGGCACACATCAAGAAAATTCACGCCGCCAACGACAAAGACCTCGGCATTCGCGTTCTCGCCGGCGCCGAAGTCGATATTCTCAAGGACGGCTCGCTCGACTATTCCAACGAACTCCTTGCGCAACTCGACGTGGTGGTCTGCTCGATCCACTCGTACTTCAACCTCGACCGCGCGGCCATGACGGAGCGCATGCTCGCCGCCATCGAAAATCCCTACACACAGATCATTGCGCACCCCACGGGACGGCTGCTGCTCCGCCGCGATCCGATCGACTACGACATGGAAAAAGTCCTGCTGGCCTGCGCCAAACTCGGCGTGGCCATGGAGTGCAACTCCTATCCCGACCGCCTGGACCTAAAAGACGTCTATCTCCGCATGTGCAAGGAGCGCGGCGTCAAGGTAGTCATTTCGACCGACTCGCACAACGCGGCGAACCTCGCCTTGATCCGCTACGGCGTCACCATGGCCCGCCGCGGCTGGCTCGAAAAGAAGAATGTCATCAATACCCTGCCGACTCCTGAATTCCTGGCCGCCCTCCGGCCCAAGCCTGGGGCTGCCCGGTCGGGCGGCCAAAAGAAGCGCGCGGCGAAGGGAACTTAATTCTCTGTCGGGGCTTGGGGGTCGCTTTCCCGCCGGGGAACCTTTTATCCCTTGTTATCGTATCTATGGGCAGAACGCCATCTTACCGAGGAGATTCGACATGAACTCACTTCCTCACCGCCCGTCCGCTATCCGGCTGGGAATTGCCTGCGCGGCGCTATTGGCCGCTTCCGCGGTCGCGGCCCGCGCTGAAGACGTCACCAAGTCTTTCGCCGTGTCTGGGCGCGCCAATGTGCGCGTGGAAACCAATGATGGCAGCGTGCGCGTCAGCACCGGAGACTCGAAACAGGTCGAATTTCGCGTCGAATACCACGGCTATGAGCTGGGCAAGAATCTCCACGTCGACGCCCGTCAAGACGGCGACAAGGTCGAGTTGACGGCTCGCGTCACCGGCCACTGGGGCTTCTCCTTCGGCTCCAATTCGCGCCGACTGCATATTGAAGTCCGCATGCCTCGCGAAGCGGACCTGCAGGTGGAAACCGGGGACGGGTCCGTACAGGCCGACTCCATCAATGGCACGGTAAACGTGCATACCGGCGATGGGTCGGTCAAAGCCAACTCGCTGAATGGCACGATCGATCTTCACACCAACGACGGCAGCATTACCGTTCAGAACCTCAAAGGGGACATGCGCTTACGGACGGGAGATGGATCGATTGAAGCCCGTGACCTGGATGGCAAGGTGGAGGCCGACTCGGGCGATGGCCATATCCGCATCACCGGCCGTTTCGATGCTCTCAGCGTGAAAACGGGCGACGGCAGCGTGGACACCCGAGTTCAGCCGGGTTCCAAGATGGCTTCAAGCTGGACGATCCGGACGGGTGACGGCAGCGTGGACCTCGTGCTCCCTTCCGACTTCCAGACGAATATCGACGCCAGCACAGGCGACGGCCACATCAGCCTGGGCATCCCCGTCACCGTGGAAGGAGCCTTTAGCAATTCGCAGATTCACGGCAAAATGAACGGTGGCGGCCAGCCTTTGACCATCCATACGGGTGATGGCTCGATCCGGTTGAGCAAGAGCTGAGGCAATTCGCCCCGCGAAGGGAAGACGATATCCAGTTACCCAACCTAGTTCCAGTACTCGATTATTGTGAACTGCAGCCCACAACTGTCCCCTTTTGGCGACTTCTCTGCACACCGCTGGCATTGTAACCAACTGAAAACAAAATACCTACGTTTGGCGTCCAGCTTGCAACTCCCATTCTCAAGTGTCCAGGAGAATGCTTTGATCATCTTTGCTCTTCTTGCGGCCCTCATTATTCTGGTAGCGGTCACGTTTATCAGTTCCATCGATTTCTCCAGCACCGGTCGCCGCTGACTCTCATTCGTCAGCCGGAGTCTGTTCCCCCCACAGACAGTTATAGCTCAAGAACTCTGTCCGCTCATCCCAACTCCATTGCGTTCTCCCGGTTTGGTGAGGTATCTCTCTTGCATGAGATGCCGATACTCCGACTACCCCACCGTGAACGGAGCGAAGGAGCGAAACATTTTTAGCGCACTTGCGTACCTACAGATGCCCAAATGAAAATCACCACGGATCAGGCGCCCGTTCTCAACAATCAAAGGCCATCCTTCCTCGCGGACGGCATGCTCATCGTCCTGTTTCTCGCCCTCGCGAACTTCCTGCTACATCTCTACTTCAACAATGGGTACGGTTACTTCCGCGATGAATTCAATTACATGGCCTGCGGGGACCATCTTGCCTGGGGCTATGTGGACCATCCTCCCCTGATTCCGTTCCTTATCAAGATCTCCCGGCTCGTACTTGGCGACTCGCTCCGGAGTATTCGATTCATACCGGCGCTGGCCACCTCGGTTGCCGTCATTCTGACGGCCATGATCGCTCGAGAACTCGGTGGCCGGCGGTTCGCGCTGGTGCTCTCCGCTTTGGCGTTCATCGCTGTGCCCATCTACCTTTCCGATGGAAGCCTGCTCACCACCAATTGCCTCGAGCCTTTGCTGTGGATGGGCTGCGTCTATTTCGCAATCCTGGCGATCAAACGAGATAACCCGCGCTATTGGCTCTGGTTTGGCGCAGTCGCAGGCGTTGGTCTAGAGGAGAAATACTCGATCGCCGTGCTTGGCTTTGCGATCGTGATTGGACTTTTGCTGACCGAGCAGCGCCGCGTTTTCACGAGGAAGTGGATCTGGCTCGGTGGCGTGCTCGCGTTTCTCGTTTTTCTGCCGAATATTCTATGGAATGTGCACAATCACTGGCCCTTTGTGCAACTCATGCACAACATCAAGGCCGATGGCCGCGACGTGGTGCTCTCCCCTTTGGCGTACTTCGCGCAACAGGTGCTCATCGTGCACCCGATCCTCGCACCGATCTGGATCACCGGTGTGCTCGTCTTTCTTTTCTCCGCCCGGCTGAAGCCTTACCGGTTCCTCGGCTGGTGTTATCTGGCCACATTCACTATGTTCGTCGTTCTCAAGGGCAAGAATTACTATCTCGGTCCAATTTATGCGGTCTATTTGGCGGCCGGTGCGGTGGCGATCGAGAGTCTTATCGCGCGGTCGCGTCAAGTCTGGCTGAAGCCCGTGCTCGTCGTACTGATTCTCGCAGGTGGAGGCTGGCTCGCGCCGCTGGTCGTCCCAGTTCTCCCCGTCGACCAGCTCATTTCTTACATGGACAAGCTGCCGTTCAAGGTGCCACGGAGCGAGCACTACCACATGCGGGCAATTCTTCCGCAACACTTCGCCGATCAATTCGGTTGGGAAGAGATGGTCGCCACGGTCAATCAGGCTTACTCAAAGCTCTCGCCGGAGGAGCGTCCGGGCTGCGGGATCTTCGCTCAAGACTACGGGCAAGCAGGGGCAATCGATTTCTTCGGCCGGCGCTACGGATTGCCTCCCGCGCTGAGCGGCCACCAGACGTATTTCCTCTGGGGCCCGCGGGGGTATTCGGGAAATTGTCTGATGGTTCTCGACGACAGCAGAGAAACGCTTGAAGGCCTGTTCGAACACGTGGAATACGTGGGCAAGTCCGCCGACAATCCCTATGCGCTGGAGCGCGAGATCCCCGTATTCATTTGCCGTGGCGCAAAATTCGGGTCCCTTGCCGAGATCTGGCCGCGATTGAAGAAATGGCGCTAGGAATCCTGCGCGACCGGGCACGTCGCGAAGTCCGATCCTTCAGCTAGACTAAATCCTCCCCTCGCCGCACGCAGCCGAGATGTGCTTGCTTCTTGACATACAATCGTGGCCGGAAAATGACCGAACGAAGATCCCACGGCCGCGGCCTGCGGCTGATTGCCGCCTTCAAACTCTTGAAAGGCCTGGCGCTGCTCGCGCTGGGCATCGGCGCGCTGAAACTTCTCCACAAGGACTTCGAGGCCATTGTGGTGCACTGGATCAACATTTTTCAGGTTGATCCCCACGGTCACTACATGCATCTGCTTCTTGCGAAGTTGTCGATTCTGGACGACCGACGGCTGAAAGAACTCAGCGTAGGCACGTTTATTTATTCAGCGGTTTTTTTCACTGAAGGCCTCGGCTTGGCGTTTCGCAAGCGCTGGGCCGAGTATTTTACGATCATCACGACTTCTTCCCTGCTCCCGCTGGAAGTCTACGAGCTCGCCAAACACGCCAGCATCGGCAAAGGACTCGCACTGGTGATCAATCTCGCCGTGGTGGCCTATCTGATCGTGGAGCTCCGCCGCTTTCCAAAACAGTCCTGACGTGTGCAGTTGGAGAAGTTTGGCTCAGCGGCGAAATTCTACGGAATCGTCAGCGTATTTCCTTCGCGCACGGCCGCGGCGGTTTCTCGCCCCTGAGAGCGATAAACAACAATTAGAATCTTGTCAGCACCGACCGCCGGGTCTCCACCCATAGCATTGTTGGTCACAACCAACGTAAGAACGCCGTCGCGCACCCTGCTGCGCAACACGTCGGTCACATTCACAGTCTTGCCCTGCACGCCATAGTAAGCCCGCACAATGCGCAGTTCATTCCAGTCTTCCCGATCGCGCTGATTGCGGCCGCCGAGGTTTCCGGAGCGGTCATCCCAATCATCGCGGCGAACGTCGAACATACGG
>JBGQDD010000143.1:0-7690 GCA_041495665.1 Candidatus Acidiferrum sp. | reverse complement strand
TCACCGCCGCGGGATTGCGCGAAAGCCACGTGCACGACGTCATCATCACGAAAGAAGCGCCGAACTATCGTATGGAATAAGGGCGCAGGGAATAGGGGCGCAGGGAGTAGCGTGAAAACAGAGATCGAAGGAGCCAATTCTTAGTGCCGGAACTCCAGCCCTGGCGCAACCCGCGCCCCGCTCCCCATTTGCCGGACCTTCAGGGGCGTTTGCGAACGCCGCGAGTGCCGGCTTGGCTGCGCTCGTGGTGGCCGGCGTTCCTGTGGGCAGGCATCATCTTCTCGATGTCCACGGACGCGTTTTCCGCGGAGCACACCGGCTGGGTGCTCGAACCCATCCTGCGCTGGCTAGTTCGTTCGCTAACGGAAGATCAATTTTTGACCATCCACTATTTCGTCAGAAAGAGCGCGCACTTCACGGAGTATTTTGTGTTTTGCCTGTTGCTCTATCGCGGCGTGCGCGACGACCGCAAGGGGTGGCGCTGGACGTGGGGCCTCGCGGCACTCTTCTGCGCCGCAGGATATTCGGCGCTGGATGAAATTCACCAGGCGTTTGTCGCCAGCCGTACCGCTTCGGCGTATGACTCGCTGCTCGATTCTGCCGGTGCGTTTGCGGCGTTTGCGGCGCTCTGGGTATGGTTCCGTTTTCGCAGAAATCAAGCGAAGAGCATTTCAAGAGCAGCTTGAGCGAAGAGCGTCGCCGCCCGACGGGAAAATGTAGGAGCGCAAATGCCAAGACTGGCATGGATCGGAGGTTGGTATCCGGGCTCGCTCATTTGCGCGTGGCACATGGTTGGGAGGCGGGCCCGAGGACTTCCGAAAAAATGGAAGTGATGAGGCTCGGGACCGCCGGTTGGAGGAACGCGAAGTGTTACCGTTTGCGAACTTTGTCCGCGATCAGCACTGGATTGGGTGTGCTCGCAAAAAGCAATCCTCGCAGCGAGACCTTGTTTCCGTCCGCCAGACCACTTACTGCGGCGACGTTTTCAAAGTTAGTCTGCGAGGACGTCTGTACTTGAATCTGGCTGATACCGGCCCCGGTGAATAAACCTGGCAAGCCACCGATATTGAAGTTGTTCCCGGCCGGCGCGCCCGAGACAGTAGCAGAGAACCGCGTCATGCGGAGCCGCACGCGATCCGTGGTGATGGTGATGGCCGCTGGTGCCGGCCCACCGCTCATCGCCCTCTTTCTCACCTGGACGGTTTGGCCAGCCAACAACTGCGACGTGTCCGTAGCGGCCTCAAAGGCGTTTTGGAGCGAAACCGGGATGGTCAATCCGTTTGCATCCACGCGGAAGCTGGTGCCTCCGCCCGTCGTCTGAAGAGTTACTACCACGGGATTTCCAACTGCCACATTGGCGACATCCCGAAGTTCGTCAATTACAACCATCTCGAACTGCGCCGGGCTGTCAATCTTGAACACCAGGCCATCGAGCTCATCGTCGGCGGCTTCGGCCACGTCATCGTGCAGCTCTATCTTCCGAGCCAGAAATGTTCCAGCCGCCATCACAAGCAGATCCGCTTCGATGGACTGGCCGTCCTTGACGCATGTGAAATTAGCTGCGGTGCAAGAGGCAAAATCCTTGAACTGCGTGTTGCTATCCACATTGACGGTGATGCTGCCGAGATCCGTCGTCTGCAGAGTAAACTGACTGCTCGCCGGACTCTTGACGATGCCGTTTATGTCGTCCAGGTCTTCGAGCTCGCCTTCAGCCTTTTTTGTTTGCTGCGTCGTCGTGACGGCGCCGGCAGCGCTGAAATCCACCCCCAGAGTGATGGATAGAAGAGTATTTAGGTTGACGTCCACAAGCAGACCGGTCTGTGTCCCTGAAGTGACGTTGAACGTACCGTTGACCGTCGAGGTAAGCGTGCCCGCCGGCTTGATCTCGCAAACGGCGCCAGATGCGCAGCCGGCCAGGATGCTTCCGGTGTTGTTCATAAACGTCAGTTCGGGATTCGTGAAAATGAGGTTCAGACTCGTGTAGTTTCCAGCGGCCACACTGCCGGTGCTCAGAAACGCCGCTTCTGTTTCCAGCTTTTTCACCTCGATGCGGATGGGAGGTTTGCCGTTCAACAGATCCACGTTTCCTGGATTGAGTGAAGCGCCCGTAAGGGATACTTCAAACGAGATGACCGTCACTCCTGCAGGAGGGGCGTCGGTCACCGAAACACTCACTTGAGCCGATTGCGGAACCGGTGGCGGAATGATGTTCGATGATCCTCCTCCGCAACCCACAAGCAGCCCCATCGTCAGAACTACGGCCAAGATTGTATAAGGCACTTTACGCATACTGTTTCTCCCCTTCCTGGGATTCCCCAAGTACACACCACTCAAGACCCCTAATTGGGCCTGCTCGAATGACTCGTATTGCGTTGCTGGGCGCTTCACAATCGAGTAGCAGGCCGCGGCTGGGGGTTAATCCAGGGCGATGTCGCACAAGAAGTGCGCTCTCACCGGGCAGCGTTCCGGGGCAAGGTTTAGGTCGGCTGCCCGCAAAATCCTAACAAATTGGAATATCCGCACTTGTCAAGGAGTTGTCAAAAATATGTCAGAAGTATGTCAGAAGCACTGCATCCGATGACAACGGCTAGCGGGAGAACGGGCGATTTTTTCCGACCACCCCCGCGAAACGAGGTGTCCATCGTCAGATAGTGCGGATGCCAGCGGGCAGGAGTGTACGCATTTCTTAGTTCCTTGTCAGTATAGCGGTATACTGTTTTCAATTGGAGCGGGTGTTGACGCGACCGGCTCTCGTCGCGCGGGGATGATTCTGAATGCCAAGACCGGGTTCTCGAACCTATCAGTGTGCCGCGGTGATTCTCTCGGCGGCTCACGGCCGCAGGTCAGTCCATTCGTTTCTCCGATTCACACCCAAACCGTCACCATGCAGAGGATTCTAATAGTTGAGGATGGCCGGGCCGTGCAGCGCGCCCTCAAGCGCCTCTTCGAGTCCGATGGGTTTGCCGTGCAAATCACATCCGATGGTCTGTCCGCCCTTGAAACCGTGAAAAACGAGCGCCCGGATCTGGTCTTGCTCGATCTGGGGTTGCCAGGAATCTCCGGACGAGATGTCTGCCAGCAGATCAAGCAACAAGCACCATTACTTCCTGTCATCATCGTGAGCGCCAAGACTGACGAAGGGGATAAAGTCTTGCTGCTCGAACTTGGGGCCGACGACTATGTCACCAAACCATTTAGCCCCCGGGAACTCCTTGCTCGCGCGCGGGCCGCGCTCCGCCGGTCTCACCGCCCCAAAACTGAGGACATCGTCACGTTTGACGACGTCACTGTAGATTTCGCGAAAATGGAGGTCCTTCGCGAAGACAAGCCGGTCACTCTAACGGCCCAGGAATTCAAAGTCTTGAAGTTTTTCACTCAGAATTCAGAACGCGTCGTCTCCCGGGAAGAATTGCTCAACGAGGTGTGGGGCTACACAAATTATCCTTCGACTCGCACTGTGGATAACCACATTTTGAAGCTCAGGCAGAAGCTCGAGAAGGATGTGGAATTTCCTAAGTACTTTAGGACTGTCCATGCCGTGGGGTACAAATTCGTGCCGTGATCCTGCGAGTGCAAACCGGTCAGCTGTTCGAGAGCTACGTCGCATACTGATGACAACCCTGATCAACAAATACCGTTTGCGTCTGAGGTTCCTCCTAGTTCGAGTGGCCATTTGCGCAGGGCTCACGGCGGCGGTCGTTCTGATTGTCCGGTTTAGCTTCGGCGTCCAAGCAACTCGGCAGATTTCGAACGAGTTGCGGCACTGCCAGGAAAGATATCAAGCGCTCCAAGCACAGACGGATGCAATGCTGAGGCAAGCGGCCGCGATTCTCGTTGAATCTGCTGCCATCGGCGGAGTGCCGAACAAGAAAGTCAGACCTCCGCGGCAGGCAGTATCCGAGGCCTTCGCAGAGCAAGCGGGGTTCGATTTGGCCGTGCTTGTCGAAGGAAACGGCAAAGTTGCTGCTCTCAGAACGACCACCCCCAATCTTCTCCATGAAGATGTGAAGCGCTTGCTTGCCGAATGGCGCAATGCAGATTCCATGGATTCTTACTGGTTTCTTGGAGGCAAGCTCTATCGTGTGCACCGCCAACTCGCAGGGTCTCCAATATCAGGTGCAGAACATCAAGGCGTTCTGATAGCAGGGACGGAGTTTGCTCCCCGGCTTGCGCCGCAGCTTGGCGCCATGTGTTCCTGTGATGTGGCGTTCGAATATGGTGATGGGATCGTTGCATCAACGATTGACTCTGCACGGTTGAGCGACTTGGCATCTCAATTGCCGAAACTCAAATCTGAAATCGCCAATCGGCTGGTTTCGCTGCGAATGGGGAAGGAGCAATATAGCGCGCTTTACTTGCCGCTGGCGCTCTCGTCGCCATCTCTTGGCTTAATCGTACTGAAATCGCACGAAGCAAGCAGGCTCCTGCAATTGGAGTTCACGAAGTTGATGCTCGCGTTGGCCGTGGTGGCGATGGTGATTGGCTTTGGCCTGGTCCTGCGTGTCTCAGACACATTTGCACAGCCCCTCGGAGACTTGGTGCAAGCGGTTCGCGCCCTGGAGAAGGGCGATTTTAGCTACCCGGTGAAAGTTCGCTCCAATGATGAATTCGCCGAAATTACGAAGGCCTTCGACCAGATGCGCGCCAGTCTGTGGGAGACGCAGCAGGAACTGCTGAGGAGTGAGCGGCTCGCCACGATCGGCCGCATGGCCAGCTCGATTTCGCACGACTTGCGCCACCCGCTCACGGCCATCGTTGCGAACTCCGAATTCCTAAGTGAAGAGGGAGTCGGACCCGAACAGCGCCAAGACTTGCATCAAGAGATCCAACTCGCGGTCGAACAAATGAACGACTTGATTGAGTCCTTGCTGGAATTCTCGCGGGGCCGCGAATCGTCCCATATCGTTCGAGTCCGATTGGAAGATGTGGTCGAGCGAGCCGTACACACTGTCCGCGCACGACCCGAATTTCAGGCCGTGGACATTCGCGTCTCTTGCCCGAACCCGATCGAATGCGCGATCCACCCTCTGAAGATTCAGCGCGCATTGAGCAGTCTGTTGATCAATGCGTGCGAGGCGCTCTCTGGCACGTCCGGACGAATTGAGGTTTCGCTGACAGAATTGAAAGACCTCGTGGAAATCCGCGTCATTGACGATGGGCCCGGCATTCCGGGCGCGGTGCGCGAGACCCTATTTCAACCTTTTGTTAGCCACGGCAAATCGAACGGCACGGGGTTGGGTCTCGCCGCGGTGCGAAAAATCTGCCGTGATCACGGTGGCGGCGCCGTTTTGGAATCGAGTCAGCCCGGCCGAACGGTGTTCAAACTCTCTTTGCCCAACGTTTCGCAATAACAAACACGGGGCCGGGGCAGAATATCGAACTCAAAACAAAGCGCCCGCCCCAGGTGAATCGGGACGGGCGAAATGATTCGGCCGTTGAAGAGCCGTGCGGACTAGCTCTTGGCTTCTGCGGGTTCTTCCTTCTTGGTTTTTTCCTTCTTTTCCTTGAGCTTGAATTCATAGCCGATGAGCTCGAGGATAGCCACCTTGGCGTTGTCGCCGACGCGGTTGCCGGCGTGGATGATGCGGGTGTAGCCGCCGGCGCGATCCGCGAATTTCGGCGCGATCTCGCTGAACAGCTTCTGCGTGACGGCAGGCAGCATGATGTAGGAAGCCGCCTGACGGCGCGATTGCAGAGTGTCGCGCTTGCCGAGGGTGATCATTTTCTCCGCCACCGGGCGCGCCGCCTTGGCGCGCGTCAGCGTGGTAGTGATGCGCCCGTGGTCAAACAGATTGGTGACCAGGCTGCGCAGCACCGCGCGGCGATGAGCCGGCTGCTTTCCGAGTTTTGAACCTGAGTTGAGATGTCGCATCGCTTATATTGTCCCTTGTCGCCTTACAGTCCGACGTTCTCTTCCGATGCCGGTGCGGCGGTTTGGCTTGGGAGCGGCGGCCAGATAATTCGGCCGTGCTCGTCGAACTTCATGCCCAGCGCGAGGCCCATCTTCACCAGTATATCTTTGATCTCGTTGAGCGACTTGCGGCCGAAGTTTTTGGTCTTAAGCATTTCGTTCTCGCTCTTCTGGACGAGTTCGCGAATGGTCTGGATGTTGGCGTTCTTCAGGCAATTGTAGGAGCGCACGGAAAGCTCGAGCTCCTCGACGGAGCGGTCCAGGTGCTCGAGGCGCGGGTCGTGGGCAATGTCCGGCGGCACTTCGACGGTATCCACGGGCTCCTCGAAGTTGATGAAGATGCTCATGTGGTCCTTGACCAGCTTGGCGGCGAGGCCGATGGAGTCCTGCGGCGTGATCGCGCCGTTGGTCCACACTTCGATCATCAGCTTTTCGTAGTCGGTCATCTGGCCGAGACGGGCGGCTTCGACGGCGTAGTTGACCTTGCGCACCGGCGAGTGAACGCTGTCGACCGGGATGTAGCCGATGGGCAGATCTTCGTCGTAGTTGCGGTCGGCGGCCACATAGCCGCGGCCGTTCTTGACGCGCATCTCGATCTGGAGTTTGCCGCCTTCGCTGACCGTGGCAATGTACACGCTCTTATCGAGGACGGCAAAGTCCGCGTCTTCCTCGATTTGCGCCGAGGTGACCGGACCGGCCTGCTCGACGTTGACGTAAATCGTCTTCGGCAGGTCGGTGTTGAGCTTGATGGGCACCTGCTTCAGGTTGAGGATGATGTCCGTGGCATCCTCGACCACGCCGGGGATCGAAGAAAATTCGTGCAGCACGCCTTCGATCTTCACGGCGGTAATGGCCGCGCCTTCAATGGAACTGAGCAGCGCGCGACGCAGCGCGTTTCCTACGGTCGTGCCCCAGCCGCGCTCAAAAGGCTGCGCGGAAAACCGCCCGTACTTCTCGGTGAGCGATTCCAGCTCGGACGCAAGACGCTTCGGCTTCTGAAAACCCTTCCACATCGTGTTCCTTCCTTCTGGGGACCGATCGAAACGGCCCCCTCATGCTCGTAACCTGCGGCCCGAATCGGACCGGAAAGATTTGACTGGCCCCCCGAGCGACGGGGTGGCTACTTCGAGTACAACTCGACGATGAGCTGCTCGTTGATCGGCGGCGTCTGCACGTCATCGCGCTTCGGCATGGCCACGACCTTGGCCTTGAACTGTTCGCGCGCCTGTTCGAGCCAGGGCACAGCGTTCTGGCTTTGCGCCACGTTGCGCGCTTCCAGAACCATGGCATTCTGGTGCATTTTTTCCTTGATGGCCACTTCCTCGCCGACGTTGACGAGGTAGGACGGGATGTTGACCTTCTTCCCGTTTATGCGGACGTGGCCGTGCAGCACGAGCTGCCGCGCCTGCGAACGCGATGACGCCAGACCAGCGCGCCATACCACGTTATCCAGACGGCGCTCGAGCATGATGATGAGGTTCTCGCCGGTCGGACCCTTGGCGCGCTCGGCCTTCTCAAAGTAGTTGCGGAATTGCCGTTCCAGCAGCCCGTAAGTGCGCTTGACCTTCTGCTTCTCGCGCAATTGCAGGCCGTATCCGGCGACCTTCGGGCGCCGTGACTGCCCGTGCTGCCCCGGCACGAAGTTGCGCTTCTCAATCGCGCACTTCTCCGTAAAGCAACGCAGGCCTTTCAAAAATAGTTTCTGCCCTTCCCGGCGGCACAGGCGGCAGACTGCATCTCGGTGTCTTGCCAACTTCTATTCTCCCTTCCCAAAACTCT
>JBGQDD010000142.1:0-7716 GCA_041495665.1 Candidatus Acidiferrum sp. | reverse complement strand
TGCACGGTCATCAACTGCACCGCGTCTCCCGGCGCGTCCTCTTCCAGGCTCACCGCTCCGCCAGCCTGAGCGTAGTAATCGAGATACTCGATAAATTCCGCTAGACCTCGCGTTTCGCTCTTCGGTTCCCACTCCTTCATGAATTCCGCCAGTCGCGTCACGTATTTTCGGTCGTGTTCCTTGGCGCGCTGCGGTATCTCCAGCCATTCCGTCAGGCTGCCCAGAATCTCCCGCGCGCTGCAGCGCTTCAGTGTTTTTCTTTGCGACGAAACAAACTCCACCAGTTGCCCCAGCGCCGCATGAGAACGGTCGAAGGCCAATTGTCCCTGGGGCAGTTGCAGGATGTCGTAGATCGCCCTTTTTTCTTTTCGCGCGCGTTCCGCCAGGCGCACCAAATCCGGCGCCTCCAGGTGCCAGGCCGGCGCCGCCAGCGCCCGCGCGCAAGCAATGTCGTCGTACGGCGTGGCGATCAGGCGCAGGTACGCGAGCACGTCCTTCACCAGGGGATGTTCCAGTATGGAGAGTTTCGTGATCACGAACGGAATCTTTCGCCGCGATAGCTCTTCCACCAAATGATCCCGATGCGCATGCTGGCGGTACAACACTGCAAAATCCTTCCAGCGGCGCCCCGCTCCATGAATGCGCTCGAGTTCGCTCGCCACCCACAGCGATTCTTCTTCCGGTGTGGCCAGCTCGACGATGCGGATCTTTTCACCCGTCGGCTTATTAGGGGAGAGGACTTTCTTTGGAAAGTCGGCGCTCACTGTGTTCTGCCCAATCACTTGCGTTGCCACGCGCAGAATATTTGGTGTGGAGCGATAGTTCTCAGTCAGCGCCACGCGGAACGATGTCGAGTCCTGGCCTTCCTTCCATCCCGCAAACCGCTCCAGGAATAGTTTGAAACTCCCGAACGAAGCTCCGCGGAAACGGTAAATCGCTTGGTCGTTGTCGCCGACTACCACGATGTTCCTTGCAGGCGCGGCCAGGAGCTCCAGCAAACGGAGTTGCGCGATGTTCGTATCCTGAAATTCATCCACTAGGATGTAACGGTGTTTTCTCTGCAGCCTCCCGCGCAGCTCCGCATCCTGCTCCAACAGCCCAACCGCTCCGGTGATCAGCGAGCCGAAGGAAACCCGATTTTTCTCGCGCAGCAGTTCTTCGCTGGCCCGGTAGGCGCGCGCAAGTTCCTGCTGCAAGGCCACGGTTTCCAGGCGTTCCGCGAGGGTGTCTTCGTCCAGCGCTTCCCGCTCCGCTTCCAGGCGCGCCGCCAGCCCGGCCGCATAGTGCTGATAGTCTTCGCAGGACACCAGTTCGTCCTGGCATCGCGAAAAGAACTCCACGAAATCGTTCAAGAATTGCCCGGGATCGGCCAATCTCCTGTATTTCTCCAGGCGCAGCCGCTGCAGATTCCGCCGAAGCAGGATCCAGTGATCGAACTTGTCCAGCATTACCCGTTGCGGGTCGGCCTCCGCCAGCAGCGTTTCGCAAAAGGAATGAAACGTCGCCAGCGTTACCGCTTTGCCGCGCTCGCCGGTGGCTTTTACCACGCGGGCTTTCATCTCCCCGGCGGCTTTCTTCGTGAATGTCAGCCCCAGGATGTTTTCGCCGGAGAGGCTTTCATCCGATTGCAACAGGTGCCGGATGCGCTCGGTGATGACGCGCGTTTTTCCGGTTCCCGCGCCGGCAATTACCAGCAGCGGTCCTTCGCCGTGGGTGATGGCGCGCCTCTGCGCGTCATTCAACTTCAGCCCGCTCTCGCCGAGCGGTTCCATGTCAAATAAGGTAGCCATCGACTAAGAGGGTATCGGAAACTCTGTCGAAGAGGAAACGTGCGTATCTACAGAATGATTTTCAGAATCGCCTCGCGCGTTGTGCCTTTGTGCGCGGCAACTGTTCGCAAGATGTTGTTTAAAGTTCCGACATTGACAGACTTATGGAGCGGGATTGCGATTCGTTGGTGACTCGGGACATCTGTTGCCGGTAGTAGGTGGCTTCCTTCCTGGCTAACTTCCCTGTATTTCCAGTGATTGCAAAGACCACTAGCAAGTTCACGACCGCTCAGATCTCTCGGAAGCTTCATCAGAGCGTGAGGACTTCATTTCGAACAAGACGCAGTCGAATGGATTGTGGCTTTACACCGTCAAAAAAATAGACCGCGACTGCTTCCTTCACATTCGCGCGCAATTCTTCCCACGTGTCGCCTTGCGTGAAGATATTTTCAGTCAGGCATTCGGCCGAATAGCCACCTTCAGCCTCTTCTGTCACTTCGAATACTAATTCGCTGATATGTATCTTGCTCATCGCCTTCCTCGTTGTCACGAGACTAGCATGCGACTTCTTGGCAGGCAATTAAATCAAACGGCGATTGTTGGACACTGGCCATCATCTTTGTGACACCTCGCCTGCAGCCACTCGTGCGTTGAACTCAACGGACTCTTTCTTTGGGACGGTAAGCGTTTGCCATTTGTCACCGGCGAAGTGCCGTGCAAGATAAACAATTTGTCCCACGTGATAGGAATAGTGCGCGACCTGTCGGTTGATGGCCTGCATTACGGAATGCGGCTCGGTGCGGATGGTTATCGTTCGTGTTAGATCCGCATCGCTGAGTGGATCCAAGGCGCCGAAGACAAGTATCCATCCGTGTTCCCACACTTCCGTCAATTCCGCGCGCGTATTTGGCGGCTCTTCAAACTCGGTGTCGCGGTTGCGGTCAAGCTTCTCGCCATCGGTGGTTAGAAAATCGGTCCAACGCGAGCGCATGTTGCCCGCCAGGTGTTTCACGATGATGGCGATCGAGTTCGACTCCGCATCCAGCACGGTGAATAGCGCTGCGTCGGGGCACTGTGCCATGGCCCGCTCGCCCAGTTTCTTGTAGTAGTGAAGAACATCAATGGAGTCTTTCAAGTAGGAGGTCGTGAATTGGTGCGCCATACCGCTATTTTGTTCCCACTTCGCGGGCTGTCAAGCCCCTCGGCGAAGGCGGGCTCCGGCGACGCAGATCCCGAGTGACGAATTGCTCTGTTCGCGCAACTAAGCAGTGCAGAGCAAGCGGGCCCGGAGACGGAGAGCGGGGTCGATGAAGAAGCGCTTGACAATTCGCTTTTTGTTCGCCTAATATCGGTGCGCCCGAATCTCGAATTCCGCAAGGGAGGAAGTCATGACCATTGGACAAATGATGCTTGGTGAGTTTGACCAGGAGATGCAGAACACGCGCAAGACGCTGGAACGCGTGCCCGACGACAAATGGGACTGGAAACCGCATGACAAGTCCGGCACGGTTGGCTGGCTCGCCGGCCACATCGCGACCATGCCCGGCTGGACCGCGGTGACGCTCACAACGGACCAGTTAGACTATGCCCCCGTGGATGGCCCGGCCTACCAGCCGCCGAAAACCGACAATCGCGCGGAACTGCTTGCCGTGTTCGACAAAAACGTGGTGGAGGCTCGCGCCGCGCTTGCCGGCGTAAGCGACGCGGAAATCATGAAACCCTGGAAGCTGCTCGCGGGCGGCAAGGAGATTTTTACCATGCCGCGCGTCGCGTGTCTTCGCGGCATGATCTTTAACCACGTCATCCATCATCGCGCGCAGCTCACGGTGTATTACCGTTTGCTCGGAATTTCCGTGCCGGCGCTCTACGGTCCCAGCGCCGACGAAGGTCAGCCTGGCGCAGCGGATGCCGCCGCGAACTAGTCCGCAATTCTCGCCTGTAGGACCCGCCTTCTGAGGCGGGCCGCTCTTACTTTCTGGGGGCGAAGAATTCTCCGCCCCCAGAGCTCTTCCACATTTCTCTACTGCAGCCGCCTCCTTCCTTGCATCGCGGTATAATGCAGGCGTCGCTCTTCCGGAGGCTTACCATGAGCACGGAAACTCCCGTCATTCTCTCCGCCGTCCGCACGCCCATCGGAAAATTTCAAGGTGGTCTCGCTGGATTTTCAGCGCCGGAACTTGGCGGCAAGGCTGTTGCGGAAGCGATTCGCCGCGCGGGCCTCGACGCCAAGCAGATAGACGAAGCCATTCTCGGCAACGTTTTGCAGGCCGGGCTTGGACAGAATCCCGCGCGGCAAGCGGCGCTGAAGGGCGGCTGTGATGCGCGCGTTGCGGCGATGACCATCAATAAAGTCTGCGGCTCCGGATTGAAAGCCGTGGCGCTGGCGGCGCAGGCGGTGCAGCTTGGCGAATCGGAAATTGTCGTGGCGGGCGGGATGGAGTCCATGTCCAACTGCCCTTATATTCTGCCGCAGGCGCGAACCGGCTATCGCATCGGCGACGGAAAACTTGTGGATTCGATGATCGCCGACGGCCTCTGGGACGCTTACGAGAATTTTCACATGGGCATGACCGGGGAACTCGTCGCCGAGAAATACGGGATCACTCGCGAAGAGCAGGACAAGTTCGCCGTCGAAAGCCATCAGAAAGCGGTGCGCGCGCGGAAATCGTGCTTCTTTGAAGCGCAAATTCTGCCGATCGAAGTGCCGCAGAAAAAGGGCGAGCCGATTGTCATTAAGTACGACGAATCGCCGCGCGAGGACACGAGTGTGGAAGCGCTGGCAAAGTTGAAGTCGGCGTTCAAGAAAGACGGCACGGTCACCGCGGGCAACGCGCCCGGCACCAACGACGGCGCCGCGGCATTGATTGTTACTAGCGAGCGGAATGCGTCGCGCCTCGGCAAACAGCCGATTGCTAGAATCGTCGCGCAAGCCGTGAGCGGCGTCGAGCCCAAGTGGGTGATGATGGCGCCGGTGGACGCGGTCGAAAAATTATTGGCGAAGACCGGTTGGGACCGCAACAAGGATGTCGATCTCGTCGAACTCAACGAAGCTTTCGCGGTTGCCGCCATCGCCGTGACGCGGCAACTCAAGCTCAATCCTGAAAAGGTTAACGTCAACGGCGGCGCCGTCGCGCTCGGCCATCCCATTGGAGCATCCGGCGCGCGCATCCTCGTCACACTCCTGTATGAATTGCAGCGCCGCAATCTCAAACGTGGCATCGCCGCTCTCTGCCTTGGGGGCGGAAACGCTGTGGCGCTCGCCGTCGAACGATTCTGAGAACAGCTGAACGTTAGACTAGGTTGAACTCTGCAATGCTGGCTCTGCATCTCCAGATGCTTTCAGGTCATTGCCGCAGTAGGGGCAAAACTTGTCGGTCTCCGCGACTTCGCGCTTGCACTGCGGGCAGGAGGGCTGCAGGTTGCATTTGCAATTGGGGCAGAAGTTGAAGCGCGCGCCCACGGTGTTTGCGCATTGCGGGCAGGGATAGGGCAGCGGTTCGCGCATCAGGAAGTAGATCACGAAACCGATGAAGCCCCACGCGGGAAGAAGAATAATCACCAGAATCGTCCAAAGAGCGGCGCTCATTCCCCGGCGGGAGGCATCGCGATTCACGTAGGCAACGAAAAAAATCATCGTTGCCAAGACGAGGCTGACTCCGGTCACGACTCCCGCCATCGCCAGCGACGCCAGCGCTGGATTGTCCCGCAGCTCGGGCGGGACCATTTCATTTCCATTGGGACTATTCCGCGAGGCCAGATTCACGGTGATCGCCGATACCAGCGCAATCACGTACAGCACGGCCACCAGCACCATCAGCCATCGGGGGATGAGCCCGAACTCTTTCCAAAACTGGAGATTCTCCTTCTTGCGGCGAAGGCGGATCAGGCGCTTCCTTTCGCTGAATGAATCGGTCACGCGTTGTTGGTAGTCGGACATTTCTTTTTTTCTCTCTCCACTCGTCCCGGTTAGCTTCCCTGGCTGATCCAATCGGCCTGTTCGCCCTTCCGCGAATTTTCCATCAGCAACACCGCCGCGGCAAAGAGCGCAGGAATCGTCCACCACAAGCCGAAGCCCAGTTCCCAGACCAGCTTTGGCACTCCGGTGCGCTGGCCGAACCATTGAAACAAGCTCCATACGTAGGGGGCACTGGCGATTCCGAATGCCCACGAAACCGCGCACGCCGCCCAGAGCGCCCGGCGCTTGGGCTCGCGCTCGCGCAATTCCTGGGCGCGCAGGCGCACGCGAAATTGTGTATGGCTGGCGAGCCCACTGGGTAATGGAATTGCGATCCTGCGCAACGAGCGCAGCGCTCGCTCGGTTTGGCAGGCGTATTCCGCGCAGTGCACGCATTCCCGCAAATGCACACTGAGCCAATCGTGCTCGGCCTGCGAGATGCTTTCGACGCGTTCCTGGGCGATCAATTGTTTGGCGCGAGCGTGCGTTTCGTGATTCATGCGGCGCCTCCCTGGAGCGCTCCGCGAAGTGCTTCGAGGCCGCGGTACAGGCGCGACTTCACTGTGGAAAGAGGAACGCTGAGCACGCCAGCCATCTCGTCGATCTGCAATTCTTCCTGGAAGCGCAGCACGAGCACTTCGCGATAAATCGCGGGGATTTTCTGCAGCCCGGCCTGAACGTTTTCTTCCGTCTCCTGGCTGAGGACCTGGTGCAAGGGCGAGGGATCTTTTTCGTTTGCGAGCTGGAGAGGATGCTCTTGTTCGGGATCGGTCAGCGTATCGAGGCTCTGGGGTTTCTTCGACCGCTGCCAGTCGATGACCAGATGGCGAGCGATGGCGAAGAGCCAGGCTTCGAATTTCGACTTGCCGTCGTACTGGTGGCCGCGCTCGAGGACGCGGATCCAAGTCTCCTGGAAGAAGTCTTCGGCGCGCTCTTTATTTCCCGTGACGTATACCAGATAGCGGAAGAGGCGGTATTGATACTGCTCGATCAGGCGGTCGAGCAAGTCGGGGTCGCGGCGCTGCAGGCCGCGCGCGATGGACTTTGCTTCATCGCTCATCAGCGTGGAAAAGAACAGGGTTGGACCGGGCATGGCGCGGATCGCAAAGAAACGGGACCGCTGTGGGGTCAAACATGAGAGTGAGGCGCTCATTCTAGCTGGTATACGGAGGGGAGGGGAAAAAAGACGCAGGCAGATCGGCAGAAGGTTGCGCAGGGAGGTGAGAGGCGAGCTCTTTCCGGGAAGAAGATGGAGAGGGTACCCCACCCCCCGGGTGTTTTTGCGAAAGAGTGCGGAAACGCTTGAAAACAAGGGAGTTGAATTTTTCTTGAGTGCAAAAGAGTGCGCAAGAATGTGAAAAGAAAGGGGATAGGGGATGGGATATCGGTACGATGGGGATCGCGGTCGTGATGGGCAGAGCCACCAGGGGGGTACACCCCCCATCAAAATGGATCGTTTTCAAAACAAAGGAGTTGCGGGAAGAGCATTTTGTAAGTAGCTGAACCGAAAGGGGATGGACGAAGGGAAATAGGGACAATTTAGAGGGGAGATAGCGGGAGCGGAGTAGAAGAGGAGTTCGGCGAGCGCGGTGGCTGACTATCACAATTCATGTTAACATGCCAGTACCTTAGTTGTCAATATAAATTTGGGGTGAATGTGAGGTTGCGGGAGCAGCGGGGAGGTTTTTACCCCTGGCTGGCCCGGTATGAAGTTCGAGGTGTAGTAGACTCGGCGCGCTATGTATTGTCCTCAGTGCCGAGCGGAGTACCGGCAAGGGTTCACGCGCTGCGCCGATTGCGATATTGATCTGGTGTATGAGCCACCTGCAGCCGCGAGTGGGTTGGGCGCCTCGGGCGATGCGGGTGCTCAGGCTGAAAATTCGGAGGATCCTTTTTGCTCCTTCTGGCGGGGCGATGACCCGCGTATTCATGCGGAGCTCTGCGAACTGCTCAACGAGGAAGGCATTCCCCACAAGACCATCCGGCGCGAGG
>JBGQDD010000141.1:0-7731 GCA_041495665.1 Candidatus Acidiferrum sp. | reverse complement strand
CGCTTGCGCTGGGGGCCGGCGTGGGTTCTGAATTGCGCCGCCCCCTGGGCATCACCATCGTCGGTGGCCTGGTCCTCAGCCAATTGCTAACGCTCTACACCACGCCGGTGGTGTATCTCGCGTTCGATTGGCTCGGGCGCCGCTTCGCCTTTCACGTTGGCAATCCCATCGAAGAGCCGGCCCACGGAGACTAGCGGGTGAATTTTTCCTCCAACTTTTCCGCGCCCTTCATCCGACGGCCCGTCGCCACGTCACTGATCACCTTTGCCATTTTTCTTTCCGGTGCCGTCGCGTTTCGTTTCTTGCCCGTCGCGCCGCTCCCGCAAGTCGATTTCCCAACCATCGGTGTAGGAGCCGGTCTGCCTGGAGCGAGCCCGGAGACCATGGCATCCGCCGTCGCCACGCCGCTCGAGCGCCAGTTCAGCCGCATTGCCGGTGTCACGCAGATGACTTCCTCGAGCGGCCTCGGTTCCACGAACGTCACGCTTCAGTTCGATCTCAATCGCGACATCAACGCCGCTGCCCGCGACGTTCAGGCCGCCATTAACGCCGCTCGCAGCCAGCTTCCCGCCGATCTTCCCGGCCAGCCCACGTATCGCAAGGCCAATCCCGCAGACGCGCCCATCCTGATGCTCTCGCTGACCGCAGACAACATCCCGCCGGCGCAAATTTACGATGCCTCCGATTCTGTCCTCGCGCAGAAAATTGCTCAGGTCGAGGGCGTGGGACAAGTATTTACCTGGGGAAGCGCGCGTCCAGCCGTGCGCGTAGAAGTGAACCCCAACCAGCTGAATAGCTACGGAATCAGTTTGGAAACCGTTCGCAGATCACTGCAAGCTGCCAACGCCAATCTCGCCAAGGGTGCGCTCTCCGACTCCAAGCAGACTTGGACCGTTTCCGACACCGATCAGCTCTTCAAGGCCTACGAATACGAGCCGCTGATAGTTGCCGGCCATCAGGGTGCCCCCGTTCGTTTGCGCGACATCGCGGAAGTGGTCGATTCCGTCGAGGATACTCGCAATCTTGGTCTTTCCAATGGCAAGCCCGGCGTCCTCATGGCCGTCTTCCGCCAGCCTGGCGCGAACATGATCGAGACCGTCGACCGCATCATGGCCATCCTTCCTCAACTCCGTGCCTCCATCTCTCCTTCGCTCCATCTGAATGTCGCCGTCGACCGCACCACCACCATTCGCGCTTCCGTCCACGACGTGGAAATCGCCCTCATGATTTCCATCGTCCTGGTGATTTTCGTGGTGTTCGCATTTCTCCGCAACGTTTGGGCCACCATCATCCCCAGCGTTGCCGTTCCGCTCTCCCTCATCGGCACCTTCGGGGTCATGTATCTTTGCCACTACAGCCTGGACAATCTCTCGCTCATGGCCCTGACCATATCCACCGGCTTCGTCGTTGACGATGCCATCGTGGTCATCGAAAACATCACTCGGCACATCGAAAACGGCATGAAGCCTTATGAAGCCACCATGAAAGGCGCCAGTGAAATCGGATTTACAGTACTTTCCATGAGCACTTCGCTCGTTGCCGTCTTCATTCCCATTCTTCTCATGGGCGGAGTCGTGGGTCGCCTTTTCCGCGAATTCGCGGTTGTTCTCAGCGTGGCCATAGCCGTGTCGCTGCTCATCTCGCTGACTACCACCCCCATGATGTGCGCGCGATTTCTCCGGCACGAAACCGGCCGGCACAACCGGCTCTATCGATTTTCCGAAAACGCCTTCAATCGCCTGTTACACACCTACGATGTTTCCCTTCGCTGGGTTCTTGGCCATCAATTTCTTATCTTGCTTCTCACTTTCGGTACGGTTTGTCTGAACCTCTATCTCTTCGTGCAGACCCCCAAGGGCTTCTTTCCGCAGCAGGATACCGGCCGCTTCACTGGACTCATCCAGGGCGATCAGGATCTTTCCTTCACGGCCATGTCGCAGAAGATGCGTCAATTCACCGACATCGTCTTGCAGGACCCCGCGGTCGATACCGTCACCGCATTTACCGGAGGCGGCAGTGGCGGCAGCACGGCTCGGATGTTCGGCCAGCTTAAGCCGCTCGGCGAGCGCAAGCTCAGCGTTGATCAGGTCATCGCGCGGATTCGTTCGAAGACTGCCAAAATTCCCGGCGCTGCCCTGTACTTGCAAGCCGTCCAGGATCTCAGCGTTGGCGGCCGGTTCGGCGGCGCTCAATATCAATACACGCTTCAAGCGGACAATCTCGGCGACCTCACCCACTGGGCGCCCATCATCATGCAGCGTCTGCAAAAAGTTTCTGAGCTCCGCGACGTCAACTCCGACCAGCAAATGCACGGCCTGCAAAGTTCCATCGTCATCGATCGCGACACCGCCAGCCGCCTCGGCGTTGCCGTTCAGGACATTGACAACACTCTCGGCGATGCCTTTGGCCAGCGCCAAGTCTCCAACATCTACAAAGGCCTGAACCAGTATCACGTCGTCCTGGAAGTCGCCCCCGCGTTTCAGCAAAGCCCCGAAGCGCTCAAATCCATTTACGTGCCCTCCAAATCCGGCAAGCTCGTTCCTCTCAGCGCCTTCGCCCACTACGAGCCGTCCAGCACCGCGCTCTCCGTCAACCACCAGGGCATCTTCCCGGTCATCACTCTCTCCTTCAACCTTGCTCCCGGCGCTTCACTCGGTCCCGCCGTCCAGCACATCGAGCAGACTCGCCGCGAACTGGGCGTGCCCAATACCGTTCACGCTACGTTTCAAGGCACGGCCCAGGCCTTTCAGGCTTCTCTTTCCAATCAACCGATCTTGATTCTTACCGCTCTCGCCGCCGTCTACATCGTTCTCGGCATCCTTTACGAAAGCTTCATTCATCCCATCACCATCCTCTCCACGATTCCTTCTGCTGGAATCGGCGCGCTTCTCGCCATCCAGCTCATCAAGTCCGATCTGAACATCATCGCGCTCATCGGCATCATCCTCTTGATTGGCATCGTAAAGAAAAACGCCATCCTCATGATTGATTTTGCCGTTCAAGTGGAAAGGGAGGAGGGATTGCCGCCCGTCGAAGCGATTTATAAGGCCTGCTTGCTGCGCTTCCGGCCGATCTTAATGACCACCATGGCCGCGCTCTTCGGCGCCATGCCTCTCGCGCTCGGCGCGGGTGTCGGCTCCGAGCTGCGCCGCCCGCTGGGCATCACCATCGTTGGCGGCCTCATTCTCAGCCAGATGCTCACGCTCTTCACCACGCCGGTCGTTTACATCTACATGGACCGCCTGCAATCTTGGCTGCGGCGCACCTTCTCCCACGCTCCCGCACCAGTTCCTGCACCGCAGACAGACTGATCCCTAACACCCTTCGAGCGTGCTTCCGCTATTCAATAGTTCCGACTTCGTTTCTGCTTGCGAAGGAGACTTACAGGCCAGCCTCTCGCTTAGCCCTTGGGCAGCGCGCCACCCGCGGTCATGTTCGCTTCTTCTCGAGTGACCACTTAAAACTTAGAACTTAAAACTAAAAACTGTTTTTCTACGCGCTGCCGATCAACCATCCCGCCAAAAAAACCAAGATGCCGCCCACGATCACCTGAAACGCCGCCTGCAAAAACGGCGTATCCATGTAGCGGTGACGGATGTAGCTGATGACCATCAGCTCTACCGCCACCACGATGATTGCTATTATGGTGGCGAGATGAAAATCGCTGATCAGGAACGGAAGTGTGTGCCCGATTCCGCCCGCCGTGGTCATGAGTCCGGTGATCGCTCCTCGCAACCAAGGTGAACCTCGCCCCGTCAGCGAACCATCGTCGGATTGCGATTCCGAGAATCCCATCGAGATGCCAGCACCGACGGATGCGGCCAACCCCACTAGGAATGCCTTCCAGCTATTCTGGAAGGCAAAAGCCGCGGCAAACAGCGGCGCCAGAGTTGAGATCGACCCATCCATCAGACCTAGCAGCCCCGGCTGCACGACTTGCAGCAAAAACAACTTTCGGTGCGATTCGTCCTCGCTCGCCCTGGCATTCTGCGTCAAGTGTTTTTCTTCCAGTTCACCCGCCGTCCGCTCGTGTTTTCTCTCCTCATCCGCAAGCTTGTTCAACAATTCTCGCGTCGACACGTCCGCTGTCCGACTTGCCGCTCGCGCGTAAAACCGGGTCGCCTCCATCTCCATCAATTCCGCTTGCTTCCTGGCCACCTTCACACCCAGCGGCCGGACCAGCCACACTGGTTTCCTGGTCAGAAATCCCTTCACGTTTTCCCGCCGGATCAGCGGAATGTGATCGCCGAATCGTTGCCGGAACATCTCAAACAAGCGGTCGCGGTGTCCCACCTCTTCCTGGCGCATCTCCTCGAACATTTCCGCCGTCGATGGATACTCTTCCCGCAGTGCGTCCGCGAACTCCCCGTAAATCCGGCCGTCTTCCTCTTCCGCGGCGATGGCAATCGCCAGAATCTCTTTTTCCGTCAAATCCTTGAATTTTTTCAGCATCGTTCCATGTCCTCGGACTTCTGTGACGAAGAAGAATCGCACAAACCGAGCCGCGAAGTCATCCTCCGCCCGTGATTCGAAGCAAGTTATTTTTTTTGCCAAGCGCGTCATCCTGGCCTGGTGGTGCCCCGCTGCTCAGATAGTGGCAAGATTTCCTCCGAGTGCGCCGTCACTCGGGTGCAGTTCCCAGGGGCGTGAACAGTTGGGGGTGCAAGGTGACTTCTAACAGGCTGCGGAAAAAGTCGGTTCGGGCTGAAATTGGTGGCGTTCCGGGTGGCACAAAATCATCACCCACCGCCAATCTCGCGTCCTGAGCCAACTGTGTACGATTTATTTTCCGCGCATTTGGCCAAAGCGACTTTTTCCGCAGCCTGCTAAGTGTGGCGATTACACGAGAACGTGGACCTGGCGGGTTTTGCGGTCGCTTTCCCAGTAGTGAAGGGTGTTTTCGACAATAATTTCTTTGCGATAGCTTCCTCGGATAGCAACTACTTGGCGCAGCGGAAGCCGACAAAGTCACGCGAGCCGTTCGGGGGATGGCTGTCGCGGTACCCGACCCAGAGGTTCACCGGGGCTCCGTCAAAACTGCCGCCTCGAATTACGCGCCGGGTCTTTACCTGGAGGAATGCCGTTCCGTCGAGGAACAGGCTTCCACCAGCAACTGGATTTTTCTGCGGGGTTGGCGGATTCGGTTCCCATTCGTCGGCGAGGAATTGCCAAACATTCCCGGCCATGTCGAAAAGGCCGTATCCATTGGCGGGATACGCGCCGACCGGAGAGGTAGTACCCAGGCGGCTGCCGGAATAGTTCGCGCGAGTGCTATTCACGGGCTGATTGCCCCAAGGGAAGAGCGCACTGAGGCCGCCACGGGCAGCGTATTCCCACTCCGCTTCGGATGGCAGGCGCTTCCCGGCCCATCGGCAATAAGCCACCGCTGCAAACCAGTTCACGTTCACTACGGGATGGTCTGCTTTCGCAGTGAGTGCGGTCGGTGTTTTCCAATGCTTAAGGTAATTGCCGTTGTCAAGCTCGGCAGGAATGCGGCCTGCTTGCCACTCGGGATTGGCATCGGTAAACCGCTTGAACTGCGCGTTCGTCACTGGATACTTGTCAATCTGGAAGTCGTCAAGAGTGACCCCGTGTCTCGGGACCTCGTCCTGAAATAGTTGCGGCACGTGGATATCAAAAATCTTCTCAAACCTTGGGATTTCGCTAGCATCGATGCCCATCTGGACGGTGGCACCGCGCACTAACACCATCGACCCGACTGCCTTGCTCGTCTCTCTTGTGTCCTGCGCCCTGGCTCCAGGCATGGAACGGGTTTCTATTTGTGCGAGGCAACTTGAGGGAAGCCACAAGAACAGCAGGAGCACAAGACCCTGGATGGAGAAGGCTGTGGTCATCGAACTGCATCCCTCACTACGCCTCAAGTATAGACGGGGACTCTGGAGAACGGATAGTTAGGGAATGCCCAAGTTCACCGCAAATTAGGTTGGACACATTACCGAATCACGGGTTTCTAGTGTATTGATCGGGCTTGTGCGATCTTCCGGATGAATGGTCCGCTACTCGGAAGCTATCGCCACACCTTGCGGCTACTCCTCTGAAGCGGCGGTCACTCGACCGCGTAGCTGGCTATGCGCACCCCGATCCACTAGCCGCGGATTGCGTCAAGGGTGTCGGGGCCGAGGCGAATTGAGAAGAATCGGATACGGGCCTGCCGAAGCGCCCGTAACTCGAAGACAAAAAACTGAATACTAAAAACTAAGAACTAAAAACTGAATACTGAATACTGAAAACTGAAAACTATGGCATGAACCCTTGCGTCCGGCACACCTGCACGATGCCCAGGCGATCTTCTGCGCCGATCTTGTGCTTCATTCGATAGAGATGGTTTTTCACCGTTTGCTCCGAGAGACAGAAGCGATTGGCGATTTCCTTGTTGGTGAGCCCCTCGGAAATCAGCGGGATCAACTGCTGTTCGCGCCGCGTTAATCCCAGCCGCTGGTGGATGCTCGCGGAAGGGAAGGAGGTCGCTTCTCGTTCGAAATACCGGAACAATGATGCGCACAGCATGCCGGGGCAGATCGCTTCGCCTCCTTGCAGCGCTCGCACGGCTTCCACCACGTCCTCCGCCGAAGCGTCTCGCGGCAGGTACCCGCGAACTCCCGCCCGCACGCACTGCAGAAACTCTGCTTCCTCTCCCGTCACACCAATCAAAAGAATTTGCACCTTGGGAGCGGTCGTCCGTACCCTTCGAACCGCGGTCAGATCTTCGTTTCTGTTCCCGCGCGATGACAAGAGCAGGATGTCCGTTTCTTCTTTGAGCAGGTCCTCCGTCCGGAATGGTTCCGCCATGTCCGTTCCGATCACTTCAACCCCCCCGCTCTTGACCAGCATCCGGGAAAGCGCCTCTCTCAGCAGGCGATTCTCAGCGGCCACAAAGACTCGTGGCTTCCTTTCCACCACCGCACCACCGCTTACGCGCGCGGCACTTTCTCCCACTGCAGTGTTTGTCCGGCGATCACCATTCGAATTGATTCTCTTTTGGGCTTGTTCTGCTACCTGCAAAATCTGGCGCGTTGCTGTACTCATCGTGGGACATCCTCCATGAATCTCCGCTCTCATGCCCAGGCCAACCATCATGATTAGCGACTTGTCGGAACCCCACGGGTACACTTCATCTCTGCAATTCTGGAGCCGCAGCTTCTTCCTGCTTCATCCCCGCATTCCGCTGTAAACCTCCAACAAAAAGAACCATTTAAGTCCTCTTCTGTGAATAACCCTTTCCCTCGCCGGTCTCGAATTGGTACCAAATCCGGCCTTCAGCCTCATTTTGGAACCACTTTCTCTCTTCTTCTTCTCTATCAGCACTTTACCGCTCCTTTTCCACACCCCCTCTCTTCCTTTTCTAGTACTTCCGTACTACCATTTTCCCGGAACGTCCTACTTCCGCCCGGGTACGTTCTCGCTATAGGTTTAGTCATCGCCCTCGGGATACACTCTTCTCGGATAGAGCGCAGCATTTTTCCGGAAAGATGGTTTACCCATGGCGACCCAGCAAGAGCTAATGACGAAAAAACTCCCTACGACAGGTTCCCCAAAGCAGTCGATTTCAAATACGGAGCGCCGCGGCACCCGCCGCTGCAAGATTACCCAGCTTATGCGCATCCGTCCTTCCGATCCGAACAAAGACCACTTTGATGACATGCGCGGCTCGGTCAGCGTTTCCCGCTCCGGTGTCTTTTTCCAGTCCAGTGAATCTGGTTATGAGGTTGG